>CAMYWU010000104.1 GCA_947302895.1 uncultured Clostridia bacterium
TTCCAAATCAACGCTCTTAGGTCCTAAATTTGTTGTAAAGAGCTTTGCGCTGAAGGTTATATTCTTATATCCCGAGGTTGAAACCTCAAAGGTAAAGCCTGAATCCCGGCTCCAGAGAGCCCCGTCATCGGGTGCAATTGCATAAGCCTTCTTTTCATCGTTCCAGAGAGGAACATACATATTCTTGTTATCCGTTGTTGCTCTCATTCTTGCGCTCTTGCCGAAAGCGCCGCCGTTTGAGAATAATGCGCCTTCAAAAACATCCTCGCTCGTTTTATCGAAAACGAACTGATTGATATTGTCGCCAACATAAATGAGAGTTGCGCTTACAGTTTCGGAAACAACATCTCCGAATGAAGAATAAGCCGAAACAGTTGCTCTGTCGCCCGATTCAGAACTTTCATCAAACGGATTGAAAGCCTTGCTGTACTTCTTATATTCTCCCGAATTAACGGAATAATAAACATCTGCGCCGCCGTTTGTATCGGAGATTGCAACGGTATCCGTATCAAGAATAATGCTGCTGTTTGTGAAGATTGAGCTTGTTGATATTTCGGGAGCTTCAAGGCTTGTTATTGCGTCAATCTTTGTTCCTGTTACATAAACATTATTGATTGCAGCATCACCCGAAAGAGAATCAACAATAACATCAATTCCGTTTATTGCAGCGTCCTCGCATACAACAGCTCGGATATAAACAGTATTCTTATCAGAACAAATATCCGGAAGTTTGATGTTGCTGAACGCCTGCTGCATTGCCTTATTCGTTGTTATCATATAGGTTGCGCCATCAATATCAGTATAGCTTGTTCCGTTTAGCGAATACTGAAGCTTATAGCTTCTCGGAGCTTTCTTGCTTCCTCCGAGCATAGCGGAAAAGCTGATATTTTCATAGCGCTTTGTTGAAAGCGAAACCTCAAAGAAGGGATATTCTCCCCAGGCAATATTATCGCTCTTGCTTGTTCCCATAATCGGAACCTGAGCTTTTCCTGAGGGTGAACCGTTTTTATATTCCTCGCCTATTCCGCTCCACTTGATTTTAGAAGCGTTTTCAGCATCAACGGAGCCGATAAGCTTTGCACCCTGGGCAAGCTGGCCCGATGTTGCATTATAGTAATACGATTCTCCGCTTGTATCAGCGTTTTCAATATCCTCATCGTTTGCAATATAATCGTATTCCCAAGCCGCAAGCGTTTCCGTATAGTTTTCGGGTTTTTCGCCCTCGTAAACAGTACAGGGATTAGAAACAATTGAAATTGCTTCAAGGTTATCGCCGTCGCCCGTTATCTGCAACGTAAGGGTTTTGCCCTGGTCGGCTTCGGATACGGTATATTCTCTTTGAGTTGCGCCGCTGATTGCAGCGCCGTTTGAATACCACTGATAGGATATATAATTATTTATTTCATTTGACTGGCTGTTATAAATAGCAGGAACAATGGTATCGCCCATATATGCGCCGTCCCTTATTGTAACAGTTGTACCGACAAGTGTACCCGGATTAATAGTAAAGCTTGTATGAGCAGTTCCTGTATAGTAGCCCTGACCTGTTATGGTAACATTTGCAGTACCGGCGTTGATGTTGTTTGAATACGAAAGGCTGTAGTCGCTGCCCTCTTTAAGCTCAACGCCGTTATTTGTTATTGTAACTTTGGGCTTGATTTCCATACCCGTAACAGTCTGGTTTTCGATTGAAGAAATATCACAGTCTGAAATATCAGCTTTGCCGAACTGGCTGTTTATCCAGGTTCTTCTTCCCGAAACCCAGTTGTTAATACCGCTGATAATTGATTCGGTCGGATATGCGTTGCTTGAGTTTATCTCGTGGCGCATATTATTCATTGTTCCCGATTTTTCAATAGTCTGAGCATATTCCCTTGTGCTCTTTAAAACGCCCTTGGGGTCTGTTTTATTGCCAAGGAGAATATCAACTGCGGGAGCAATATTTGAATACCACTCGCTTCTTGCCATCAAATCAAAATCGGAGCAATTTGTTGCAAGCGCTGCATAGAAGCCGAGAGGAGCCTGTGAATCGCTTGTATAATCAAGCGATGAATCCGCTGTCCTCCAACGGTAAATTCTTGTATTTTTAGCATACCAGCCGTCCGTGCTTGAAAGGCTCTGACCCCAGCGGCGGCTGCTTGTCTGGTCATATCCGAGAGCGTTATCAAAATCCCATGCAGGTCCTGCATAGAGCTTTGAATCAACGGAATCGGAATCCTTATAGAAATAAGTTGATGTTGTTGATGAATCAAGGTTCTTGAAGAATTCCTGAAGCCAGTAGTATTTTACAGCGGAATCAGCATCAAGAATATCACTCCAGCGCTTGCCTCTGTACTGCTCAGCAGGTGCGGGATTTGTTATCGTTTTTGCTCCGTATGTTGCAACGTTAATTGTGCTGAACGATGAACAGGTTGTTGTTGTTGAAGTGCTCGGAACAGTTCCGCCGTTATATACGGAGCTTCCGAGCGCATAGAGCAAATCATAGCAATAATTTGTCATATTTCTGCTTGTATAATCATGGCTCTTAACAACCCAGCCCTGGCGGTTATATGCGCAAAAGCCCGTTGTTTCCTCAGCCCATCTTTCAGAGATTTCAAGCTCAAAGACATATCCGCCCGTTATATCAACAGGGTCGGTCAGATCCGATAGTGTTTCAAACCCGGACCTTGCAAAGCCGCTGTATCTTTTACAGCCAACAGTATGGGCATATGAGTTTGGACCTGTTGCAATTGTCTGCCTGACTCCGTTTGAGTTATACACACGGGTTTCAAAATTGCTCATTGTTTCGAAATCGGCAGGAGTTATTGCTCCCGTTTCGCTGTTCACGGTTCCGTTTGCAATTTCAAGCGCTTCATATGAATCGTTTATATCAACTCTTGAAGATTTGATTTCAACCTTTTCGCAGAGCTGATATGAGCCGTAGTACTGCTGATTAACATATAAATCAACAGGACGGCAGGTGGGCTGATAATCTATGCCTACGTACTTTGCATAATCATAAATAATCTGGTCTTTAAGAAGGGTGTTTCTGTCAACCGAATTTGCGAGCAAAACCCATTTTTTGCCCTTGCCCAAGCCGAGAAGACTTGCAGACTGAGCAAGCTTAAGGGCATAGGGATTTTTAGTATTGTTTGTGCCCCAGGTTGCGTTTCCCCTTCCCCTTAAAGATTCCATTTCGCCATCATAATCAACCGTTCCATCGGGCTGAACAACCATAACCGAGCCTGCCTCGGAAACACTGTGGTCCGATGAGCTGTTAATCCTTGAAATTGAACCCGAGGATGTATCAACATAAACAGTGCCTACATTGCCAGATTTAACTCCGACAAGGTTATATGAGGTTGAACCAATTTTAAGAGTATAGTCTTTCTTAATACCGCCCGCATCAAGCGCACTGAAAACATCAGTTGTTTGTCCGCTTGTAAGCTGAGTTCCGTTTACCGAAACAGTTGATGAAGCGGGAAACCATACTTTCAGATTATTGCAATCGGCAGTACTCGGAAGAAACATATAGTAATAGTCTGAGTTTGATGAACGCTTATGAACGCCAACAGCTCCAACCATTTCTATTTTGCTCTCATTTGAGGTAAATGAATCAATATCGCTTTGCGTTAAAGTGTTTTCCGGGTCAATCCAAAATTTCAGAAGGGATGATTCAAGGTCAGCCGCCTTATTAACTGCCATCGAGCTCATGGGCACAGCAAACAAAGCGCTTGCCGCAAGCACCAACGAAAGAAACGCCGATATTATTTTTTTGAATATTTTCATATCAATCGCCTTGATTCTTTAAGCAGAATAATATCCGCAAATTTTTTAAACTGAAGTTGAAGAAACAACCTTTGCTATGCCAACATTATCCTTCCACGTCCAGGTGGTATCCTTTTCCGAACCGTCAACAGTTATAGTATAGTTCTGCTGCTTGATACCGGAAGCGGAATACAGGAATTTAACAGAGCTGTTGTTTGATGAAGCAACGCCCGTTATCTTCCACTTAACAGGCTTTTTGCTCTCGTCATCATTTCCCTTAACCTGCTTTGAAGCCTTGCAGATAATAACCTTTTGGTCGTTGTTTCGGGGAGTTGATGTTTTATAGCTTTCCGCACGAACTGTTCCGCCGTCTATTTTAAAGCCGTCGTTTTTGCCCGAACGAATACAGGTTTTCTTAAACGCATCAGTAACCTTGCTTCCTGCTGCAATATACGCATCAAGCTTATCCTGATTATTAACACGACGAACCTTTAAAGAAGTTTTTTCAAGCGCAACAACGCTGAGCGAGCCACCCTCGATATCAATTAAATCATCCGCATCAATTCCGTCGCACGCAGAGGAGGCAGCGTTTAAGGTTCCGCCCTCCTGCTCATATGAATCACATCTGATGCTGTCGCCGTTTGACTTAATTGTCAGCTTTCCTGATTCAAGCTTAACCCTTGAGTAAGAGAATATACCTCTTGCTCCTCCTGATGGGAATTTGCTTGCAACATCATGGTTTGCGCTTTCAAGAGTTAAATCAACATTCTTAACTGTAACACTCTTTGAGGTTGATATAACGTTATTTGCATTGGCAACAGCTTTGAATGTTGCCTTTCCGTTGCCTTTAACTGTAAGCTTTGCCTCGTTATATAAAACGCCTGTGAAGAGATTTGCAGAGTTCTCGAAGCTGCTTTTTGTTCCCGTCGGGAAAACAATATCAACCTCGGGTGCGGAATCTCTTTCCGAAAGGGTTTCAATGGCGTTATCGGCAGTTGTTTCGGCAGTTGCTTCTGCTTCAATAAATGAACGAACTGTTGTATCAGAAGCGTCAATTATCTGAACGGGTACGGTTTTCATAGCTGAGCTTACCGAGATATTAACATCCTCAAAACGAAGCTCCGCTTCCTCATCGTTCTTGAATTTTGCAATAATTGCGCCGTGCCAGACATCGGTTTCGGAAGTTATTCTGTATTTATCAGCCTTTGTTATTTCAACCTTATTATCGCTGATTTCAACGCCCGTTGCTGAGCAGGCTGCCTTACCGTTTTTCTTGAGAACTATTGAAACATATTCCTCTTGAGGTGTTGCAGTATCGGAAGGTTTATTATCCGTGCCGCTCTGAGCAGGCTTTTCGCTGCTTGAAGCAGTATCGGAGGCAACCGTTTTCTTAACCTTATCGTTTGAGGCGTCTACAATTTTAACCTCGGTTTTCTTGCCCTTTTCAACAAGAACCTTTTTTCCGTTTTCAACTTTAATCTCAACGGTTTCATTGGTTAAAACATAGTGAACCGAGCCTTTTTCGTTTGTTTTCTTGCTAAGCTTTATATACTCGGTTTTATTGCCGTTTTTATTGATATCGTTTATATCCATAATTGCAACTATGTTGCCGTTGTTATCAGCATATGATTCAACGGTTATAAGCTTTTTAGCGGAATCATAGGAAAGCTCAATGCCCTTATCGCTGCTTTTTGCCGCAATAACGCAGTTTAAAGCAGTATAAGCCTTTGCGTCAAGGGCTTTTTTATCCTTATCCGTTGCCGAAACAACATATGCCGCAACAACGGTTTTGCCGTCAGCTGCATAAATCGGCGAGAGCTTCAGAATATTTCCAAGATTATCCGTTGCATCATAGAATGATATTTCTTCGCTTGAAACAGCAGCAATCTGAGCAGCAACCTCGGTTGTGGTTGTTTCAGTCGGCTGAGTTGTTGCCGCTGTTTGCTCAGCCTGCTTTGTGCAGGCGGCAAGCGGGAGAAACATCAGGACTGACAGAAGGAGCGCGGATAGTTTCAGTTTCATATAAATACCTCGAAGGGTGAAATGTCATCATATTACCTTGTATATCATTATATCACAAAATTCCGCCTGTGGCAAT
>CAMYWU010000105.1 GCA_947302895.1 uncultured Clostridia bacterium
ACCGTTTAACAAAGCTTGATTTAAGCAATAATACAGGGCTCATTTCAAGTGGAAACGATATAACGGAATATAACATCGGTCATCAGAGCGCTTCTGCATTCATTGAGGCAGAAAATAGCTTAATTATCGTTCCTCTTGATTTAGAACAAAACAGAATTGTTTCAACCAACTTGGATATAAATGAAACAGTTGCTTATTCAAACGGTTATTTTTACACGGAGGATTCAGATAATTTAATTAACGGTATTGATTATAAATACAACACAGGAATTTCCGATTCTGCATTATTAAGCGTTCACCTCAACCTTACAGAAAAGCAGCATTACTATTCTCTTTGCTCATTTGACTTTAATAAAAACTGCGGTGAGGTTGAATGTCCGATTTGCAAAGACAGCTATTTGACAAGCTTTGAAAACGCAATCAATGCAAGGCAGGGAAGTAAGAAATACGAAGAACATCTTGATGTTAACAAAGATGGAATAATCAACGCAAAGGATTATTCGTTAATCTTAAGGCAATTTAATTAAAAAAATAAAACCGTTGAAGGATAACCTTTCAACGGTTTTGTTTTTTTATCATTTATTATGCTCTTTCAACCTTACCTGAACGAAGGCATCTTGTGCAAACATAGATTCTCTTAGGTGAGCCGTTAACGATAGCCTTAACCTTTTTGATGTTCGGCTTCCAGGTTCTGTTTGATCTTCTGTGTGAGTGAGATACCTTGATACCGAAGGACATTTCTTTTCCGCAGCATTCACATTTAGCCATTTGCGTACACCTCCTTAAATATAACGGATATATATTAACAGAAACTTTTCGAAAATGCAAGTATTTTTTTAATTTATTTTATATAAGAGAAAATTATTGTGCTTTTTAGTATATAACCTTGATTTTATATACAATATTTAGTATAATACAAAAGATATAAAATAAGCTATACGGAGGAATAAAAATGCCTATCGATAAGAAAACTGCAAATGAAAACAGCTCAAAAAAAGCTGCTCTTGAATCAGCTTTAAAACAGATTGAAAAGCAATACGGCGCAGGTGCAATTATGCGTCTTGGTGAAAACAGCGTTATGAAGGTTGACGCAATTTCAACAGGCTCTTTAACCCTTGATATTGCAACGGGTATCGGCGGACTTCCGAGAGGAAGAATAATTGAGATATACGGTCCCGAGTCTTCGGGTAAAACAACCCTTGCTCTCCACTGCGTTGCACAGGCTCAGAAGCTTGGCGGCGAGGCTGCATTCATAGATGCGGAGCATGCGCTTGATCCTGCATATGCAGAAAACCTTGGCGTTGATGTTGATTCACTTCTTGTATCCCAGCCCGATAACGGTGAGCAGGCGCTTGAAATAACCGAACAGCTTGTTCGAAGCGGCGCTATCGATATTATTGTTGTTGACTCTGTTGCCGCTCTTGTTCCCAAGAGTGAGATTGAAGGCAATATGGGTGATTCCCATGTTGGCCAGCATGCCCGTCTTATGTCGCAGGCTTTAAGAAAGCTTGCAGGTGCAATTAACAAGTCAAACTGCATTATTATATTCATCAATCAGCTTCGTGAAAAGGTTGGCGTTATATACGGTAATCCCGAAGTAACAACGGGAGGCAGAGCATTAAAATTCTATTCAACAATGCGCTTTGATGTTCGTAAAACCGAGCAGATTAAAGCTCCCGGCAATGAATTCGTTGGCGCACACACCAAGGTTAAAATTGTTAAGAATAAGGTTGCGCCTCCGTTTAAGACCGCTGAATTTGATATTCTTTACGGAACAGGTATCGACAGGGTAGGCGAAATCTGCGACCTTGCAGTTGCTCTTGGTATTGTTAAAAAGAGCGGTTCCTGGTTCTCATATGGCGAACAGCGCTTCCAGGGAAAGGACAAGCTCAAGGAGCTTATTAAGAACGACGCTGCTTTCGGTGATGAAATTGAAAAGCAGGTTATGGATATGATGAAGAATAACGGCGAGGAGCAAGCTCCGAAAGATAGCGTTCCTTCAGCACCTGTTGAAGCTCCGAGAGCTCCGATTACTCAGACAAGAGCTGATGCAAGAGCTAAGCTTGATATTGAAATAGACGACGAAGACGAATAATGATTATTTCATATAAGCCGGGAAAATCAAACAAAATTCATATCTATATTGATGATGAATATCAGATTACAACAACCGAAGGCTTTCTTAGCAACAACTATTTTTCAAGCGGCTCCGAAATTTCTCAGGAAGAATGGGAGGAGCTCGTTGAAAAGATAAACTATGCAAAAGCGGTTAATAAATGCTATGATTTGCTTGCAATAAGAAGTCATTCAAAGAAAGAGCTTTTTGAAAAGCTTCTCAAAAACTTTGATTATAATTCATCCTCAAAGGCTATAGAATTAATGGAGGAGATTGGTTATATAAATGATGAGGAATTTGCAAAAGAGCTTCTTGATTATTTGATGAATAATAAGAAAATATCCAAATCAATTATTGCTCTTGAAATGAAAAAACGTGGGGTAGACCACGAAATATACGAACAGTTGATAAGCGATGCCGATATTGATGATATCGGCGTTGCTTATGATATTATTAATTCAAAATACATCAGAAAGCTAAACGAAGAGGGCGGAAGGAATAAGGTTATTGCAGCTCTTGCAAGAAAGGGCTTCAGATATTCTGATATCACCTGCGCTCTTGATATGATTGAAGAAGATGAAGAAATTTAAAGCAGGAATGATTTCGCTCGGTTGTCCTAAAAACCAGGTAGACGGTGAAATTATTCTTTCAAAACTTAAAGATTCAGGCTTTGATATTGTTTCTGAAATCGAAGAAGCAGATGTTATGATAATAAATACCTGTGGATTTATCGAAAGCGCAAAGCAGGAAGCAATTGAAACAATTCTTGAGGTTGCCGAGTATAAGAAAGCAGGTTTAATCAGCGCAATAGTTGTTACAGGTTGTCTTGCCGAACGATATCAGGATGAAATAAGCAAGGAAATGCCCGAAGTTGATGCAGTTGTTGGCATTGGTTCCAATTCTGATATTGTTAAAATCTGCCAGAAGGCTCTCATAGGCTTAAAAACAAATGTTTTCTTAGATAAATGCCTCTTGCCGCTTAGTGATAAAAGACTCATTTCTACGCCTTCTCACTGGGCTTATTTAAAGATTTCAGATGGCTGCGATAACAAGTGCTCATACTGTGCAATACCTTCTATCAGGGGCAAATTCCGCTCAAGAGAGCTTGAAGATGTTATCAGCGAAGCTAAAAACCTTGCTTCATGGGGCGTTAAAGAACTTATTCTCATCGCTCAGGACACAACTAAATACGGACTTGATTTATATGGAGAATATAAGCTTGATGTTCTTCTTAAAGAACTTGTTAAAATAGACGGTATTGAGTGGATACGATTATATTATTGCTATCCAGAGAGGATTACCGATTCTTTAATTGACGTTATCGCAAGTGAGGAAAAAATCTGCAAATATATTGATATTCCTCTTCAGCATGCAAACGCTCAAGTTTTAAAGAATATGAACAGAGCAGGGGACTCGGAGAGCTATAAAAAGCTCATAGCTAAAATGAGAAACAGAATTCCTGATTTAGCACTCAGAACAACCTTTATGGTTGGTTTTCCCGGGGAAACGGACGCTCAGTTTGAAGATTTATGCACATTTATTAAAGATATTGGTTTTGATAAAATGGGCAGCTTTACATTTTCGCCTGAGGAAGACACGCCCGCATATGATATGCCAAATCAGATAGATGAAGCTGTTAAGCTCAGACGTCAGGAAGTACTTATGGATGAGCAATATTCAATAACCGAGAAGGCTAATAAATCAAGAGTCGGCAAAACATACAAGGTTGTAATTGATGAATTTGACGGCGTGAATTATATCGGAAGAGCGTATTTTGATTCACCTGAGATAGACAGCGGAATCATTATCGAAAATGATAATGAGCTTAAAATCGGCTGCTTTTATGAAGTACTTATAACTGATTACAACGGTTATGACTTAAAAGGGAAGTGTATTAATTGAATTTACCCAATAAAATTACAGTTTTCAGATTTTGCTGTGTTCCGTTTATATTTGCTGCAGCGTTAATACAGTTTAAATTTCACTGGCTTATAACTCTTATTATTTATCTTGTTGTCTGCATAAGCGATAAGGCGGACGGCGTTATAGCAAGAAAGCAGAATATCATTACTGATTTCGGAAAGCTTATGGATCCGCTTTCAGATAAATGCCTTGTTTTCGGAGCTTTTCTAATTCTTATGAACCTCGGCTGGCATACCGATATTGTTATAATGATTATGCTTGCAAGAGAATTCCTTGTTGCAGGAATGAGAATGGCTGCTGTAAACGAGGGCGAGGTTATTGCTGCAAACGCTTTCGGTAAGGCAAAAACGCTTATTCAGATGATAACAACCATTGCAGCGTTTGTTTTTCTTACAGCATATGAATTTGCAGGAAACGAAATAGTTATTTCAACCGTTCCCACAACTGCTCCGAAATGGATGTTCATTGTTTTCAGCATTGCCTTCTGGATAAATGCAATTGTTACATTGCTTAGCGGACTTAAATATGCAAAAGATGGCTGGCATTTCATAAAAAGTAAATAATTGTTGCATTTTTTGAAGTTATGTATATAATATATAAGTAGCTAAAGGCTTTGATTAGGAGAAGTAACGGTCTACAAAATATCAAAGAGAGCGAATAGCCTGCTGAAATATTCGCATATTTTGCCCGCCAAATGCACCTATGAGCTGCTCGGAGGAAAACAGTATTCCGAGACGGACGCCCCGTTACAGGCTTCGAGTATAAACTGGAGTGGAACCGCAGTATATTATTGCCTCCGTCGTTGGACGGAGGCTTTATTTTTTGAAAGGAAAGATATGAGCTGGTATTCTGATTATAAAGAGGATATTAAAAGCTTTCTTGAGCACGACCCTGCAGCTTCAAGCGCTGTTCAGGTTGTTTTGCTTTACCCCGGGTTTAAAGCTTTGAGAAATCACAGAAAAGCAAACTGGTTATTCAGACATAATTTTAAGTTCTTAGCCCGTGCAGTGAGCCAGAGATGCGCTCATAAAACAGGAATTGAAATTCATCCCGGAGCTACAATAGGAAGAAGGGTTTGCATAGACCACGGAACAGGAATTGTTATCGGAGAAACAACCGAAATCGGCAATGACTGCATTATCTATCAGGGCGTAACCCTCGGAGGAACAGGAAAGGATACGGGAAAACGACATCCGACAATCGGCAACGATGTTTTAATCGGTGCAGGAGCAAAGGTATTAGGACCTATTAATATCGGAAACAATGTTAAAATTGCATCGGGCGCCGTTGTTGTTAAGGATGTTGATGATAACAGCACCGTTGTTGGCGTTCCCGGAAGAATAGTAAGGGTTGACGGTGAAAGAGTTGATGATCTTGATCAGATTAATCTTCCCGACCCCGTTATGAACGCTATAAGAGATAATTCGATATTAATAGAAGAACTAAGCAGACGAATCGAAAAATTGGAGGAAGAAAAGAAATGAGAGTATTTAACACCTTAACCAGAACAAAGGAAGAATTTATTCCCGTAGATGAGAACGAAGTTAAGATATACGCTTGCGGACCAACTGTATATAACTATATTCATATTGGTAATGCAAGACCGCTCTGTGTTTTTGATGTTTTGAGAAAATATCTTGAATACAGGGGATATAACGTTAAATTTGTTCAGAACTTTACTGATGTTGATGATAAAATCATCAAAAGAGCAAATGAGGAAGGTCTTTCATTTTCAGAGGTTTCCGAGAAGTACATCAACGAATTCT
>CAMYWU010000106.1 GCA_947302895.1 uncultured Clostridia bacterium
TCGCCCTCCTCGAACCGTTCTTATTAGTTGCGCGTAGCGGTGCGTCCCCATGGCGCACGAATAGACGCATCCTTTTTACTTCAGTTCCGGCAACGCCCCGACAAATCACAATTTTGTAATAATATAGTAATTGAACTTTATAATAATATTTGTTAGAATAGTCAAAGAATAAAAAAGGAGCGATAATATGGATAGCTTACTTAAAAAAGAACTTGAAATATTTGCCACTCAGATAAGAATGGGCATTATTGAAAGCACCTATAATGCAAAAGCAGGTCATCCGGGAGGTTCTCTTTCGGCGGCAGAGGTTTTTGCATATCTCTATGGCAAGGAAATGAGATACAGAGCCAATGAGCCAAAGTGGGAAAACAGAGACCGTTTTGTTCTTTCAAAAGGACATTGCGCACCAGGTTTATACAGCGCTCTTGCATATAAGGGCTTCTTCCCCGTTGAGGATTTAAAAACCCTTCGTCATATCGGTTCATACCTTCAGGGTCATCCGAATATGAATACTGTTCCAGGTGTTGATATGAGCACGGGCTCACTCGGACAGGGAGTAAGCGCTGCGGCAGGTATGGCAAAGGCTGCAAAATATCTTGGCAAGGATATTAATGTTTATGCGCTTCTCGGTGATGGCGAGATTGAAGAGGGTCAGGTTTGGGAGGCATTTATGTTTGCCGCTCAGTATAAGCTTGATAACTTCTGCGTTATAATTGATTCAAACGGCTTGCAGATTGACGGCGCTTGCGCCGATGTTATGAGCGCTGAGCCTATTGATGAAAAAATGAAGGCGTTTGGCTTTGAGGTTGCAGTTATTAACGGCAACGATTTGGATGAGCTTGAAGAAGCTTTTGAAGCTTTCCATAAATCAGAAAAGCCCTTTGCAATAATAATGAAAACAATCAAGGGTCTTGGCGTTTCATATATGGAAAACCAGGTTGGCTGGCACGGCAAGGCTCCCAACGAAGAGGAATACAATATTGCAATGAAAGAGCTTAATGCAAAGCTCAATGAATTGGAGGCGTAAGATATGGCAGAGGTTAAGAATATTGCAACCCGCGATAGCTACGGAAATGCTCTTAAAGAGCTTGCCGAAAGCGGAGCAGATAAGCTTGTTGTTCTTGATGCTGATCTTTCAGCCGCAACAAAAACAGGTATTTTCAAAAAAGCATTTCCAAATCAGCATTTCAACTGCGGTATAGCAGAGGCAAATATGATGTGTGTTGCAGCAGGCTTTGCATCAATGGGGCTCGTTCCCTTTGCATCAAGCTTTGCAATGTTTGCTTCGGGCAGAGCTTTTGAGCAGGTCAGAAACTCAATAGGCTATCCCCATCTCAATGTTAAAATCGGTGCAACCCACGCAGGAATAAGCGTTGGCGAGGACGGCGCAAGCCATCAGTGCTGCGAGGATTTTGCTCTTATGAGAGCAATTCCGGGAATGGTTGTTATCTGTCCTGCGGATGATGTTGAAGCAAGGCAGGCTGTCAAGGCAGCATATAAATATGAAGGACCCGTTTATCTTCGCTTCGGAAGACTTGCAGTACCTGTTTTCCACGATGAGAGCTATAAGTTTGAAATCGGCAAGGGCGAGGTTATAAGAGAGGGAAGCGATGTTTCAATAATTGCAAACGGACTTATGGTTGCCGAAGCAATCGAAGCAGGCAAGGAGCTTGAAAACCAGGGTATTAGCGCAGAGATTATTAACATTGCAACAATAAAGCCCCTTGATGAAGAGCTTATTCTTGCAAGCGCAAAGAAAACAGGAAAGGTTATAACCGGTCTTGGCGAGGCTGTTTGCTCACTTCTTAGCGAAAAATGCCCTGTGCCTGTTAAGCGAATCGGCGTAAACGATGAATTCGGCCATTCAGGTCCTGCAAAAGAACTTCTTAAGCAGTTTGGTCTCAGCGCAGAGAATATAGTTAAGGTTACTAAAGATTTTATTTAGCTCCGAGTTCCGAGCCCCGAGCTCCGAGTTTAAGGGTGCTGCGCAAGGTATTATATGATCAATTGACCGAGCGCAGCGAGAAACCAAAAGCTCGGCACTTGGCACTCGCAACGCGCAACTAAAAAAGAGATGGAAAAAATCCATCTCTTTTTTATTTAGATGCTGCTTCTTTTTCTGCTTTTCTCTGAGCTCTCTTTTTCTTTGCCTTATAGCCCATTAGTTTATCAAGATGCTCCTGAGGTGTTGAATAAGAACCGAGAGTTACTGTTTTTCTTCCGTATGTTCCGTGGAAATCAGAACCTCCGGTCATAAGAAGCTTCTTCTTTTTGCAAAGCTTTGTAAGCTCTTCAACCATCTCAGGTGTGTTATACGGAGACCAGACTTCAATTCCGTCGAGCCCGAGCTCAATATATTTATCAATTTCATCGAAATTATCGAATTTTCCGGGATATGCAAGAACCGCAATTGCGCCTGCGCCGTGAACCTCATCAATAACCTCTTTAACAGTTGGATACTTAGTTGGAGCAAGAATATTTGCTTCGCTATCCTCATCAAAAAGCTTATGGTATAAATCGCCGAATATCTCGTCCGTATATCCTGCATCCATAAGGGCGTGCATAATGTGCTGCTTAAACAAATTGGTTGAGCCGCTTGCATGGTTGATAATAAAATCGCTTGTTATCGGGAACTTTGCTGCAACTTTGAGCATCATTATCTGACCTGCTCTTTTTCTTGCAACAGAGGTTTTTTTGCAAATTGCTTCAAGTCTGTCGGGTGCATCGGCAAGATATGCAAGAATATGAACATTCTTGCCCGCATCAAAATCGAAAGCTGAAAGCTCAACGCCTGAAATAACATTAACACCGTATCTTTTGCCTATAACCTGACTTCTCACGGTGCCTGCAATACAGTCGTGGTCTGTTATGGCAATGGTATCAATGCCACTTTTTTGTGCGATAATAATTAAGTCTTCTATGCCAACGGAACCGTCGCTCAACTTGGTGTGACAATGTAAATCTGCTGCCATAACAAACTCCTTTCAATTAATAATGTGATTTTGCGAGTATAGTTTAGCACATAAAAAATCAAATTTCAAGGATTTTTATACAAATTAACATTTCAGACAAATAATAGTCAAAAGTCGAGAAGTAATCTATTAAGTTTTGCAACAGGAAGCCCCACAACATTGAAATAATCGCCGTCTATTTTTTCAACTAATAGGCATCCGCAGCCCTGTATGCCGTATGCCCCTGCCTTGTCGAAGGGCTCGCCGGTTTTTATGTAGTCATAAATCATTTTATCGCTCAGCTCATAAAACTTAACCCTTGTTTCAGCAAAAAAGGATTTCTCCTTGTTTGCCTTAATGATTGTAACTCCTGTAAAAACGCTGTGCTCCCTTCCCGAAAGCAGTCTGAGCATAGCTATAGCCTCATTTTCATCATTTGGCTTGCCGAGAATTTTGCCGTCGATTGCAACAACCGTGTCGGCTCCGATAACGGTATCCCCATCGCTTTTGAAGGGCTCAGCTTTAATTTTTGAAAGGTATAAAACAGCGTTTTCAGGTGTAATATCCTGTGGCAGAGTTTCATCAACCTCGGCGCTTTTTATAATAAAATCCTCGTCTATAAACTTTAAAAGCTCACGTCTGCGCGGACTTTGTGAAGCAAGAATAAGCATTTATTTAACTCCTCTGTAGTAAAGCCCTCTTGTGTAGTTGCCCTCGGGTTTTAACTGTTTTTTGTATAAGTTTACTATATCACTTATTTGACATTTTGTTTCATTGGTAAAATAAAAGTGGATAAAGTCGGTTTTAATTTCGTTCATTCTGTCGCTCATAACTATCGGATTTGGATTTAAAATCTCAACACAGGGATAGGGTGAGCAGATAACGGGGAATATATACCCCTTTCTATCAGTAAGTGTTCCGTGCTTTTTGCATTTTTCACAGCCAATGCGGTTTTTAACGGGGCAGTTCCTTGATAGCATAAGCGGAATTTTGCCATATGCAATTATGCCCGTATTCTCAGCATTTATGCTGTTTGCCTGCTGTGCGCTCAGCTCAAACGAAAGAATGGGGGAGTTTATAAGATTTGCGCTTTCGGAATTGAAAACATTGAGCGAAAAGTTTCCGAAAACCTCAAATCCCATCGCCTTTGCGCTTTCATATGCGCCCAAATCCGAGCAAAGCGCCTGCGTAACTCCGATTTCTTTAAGCTCTTTGAGCCTTGCCTTAAGCTTGTTTTCAGCACCGAAGAGTCCTCTTGGAGTTTCAACTCCTGCTCCCGTTTTAATAAAATCCTCGTTTTCCGCCCAGGGAGGCAGGAATATTCTTTTAAATGGATGGTTTTCGGGAATTTGCTCAGCGCTTAAAAATCTCGCCGTATAATAGGGAACAGCGCATTTGTTTTTTGGCTGAATTGCTTCAAACTTGCGCTTTTCAAAGGTTGGGCTTTCGGCTTCATCAAGCTGCTCTGTAACGCTTCTTCGGAGCGAATTAATCTCGCTTGCGGATACGATAAGCCCTTTATCAAGGGATATGCCTATATCCTCTGTGTAGTACTGAGTTCCTCCGAATTTTGCAAGGCGCTCCCTTATTCTTTCCTCGGAAAGGGGCTTGTTTATTGCCTTTTCGGGGATGCTTCCTTCTGCAACCGCCTTTCTGCCGTTTGCTTTTGCAACAAGCTTTACAGGCTCTTTTTCTTTGCAGGTAAATTCAAGGTTTATCGGAATAAGGGGCGTTTCTTTATCATAGAGCCTTTCAAGCTCCTTTAAAACAGAGGAAGCCGCAACAACATCCTCCTTGCTCCTTATGCCAAACATATCGTTTCTCTTGCCCGTAAAATAGCCGTCGGTAAATCCGCTGCGTGAAAAAACGCTTCTGAGCGCTTCCTCATCCTCGGGCTTAAGATTGCCCTCAATTGCTTTTTTGCATGCTGTAACCGCCGCTGCAACATATTCGGGGCGCTTCATTCTTCCCTCAATTTTAAGGCTGATAACGCCTGCGCCTTCAATCTCCTTAACCCTTGAAATAAGGTCTAAATCCTTTAGCGATAAATCAAAGCTGCCCGAATTATCTGCGCTGAAGGAAAGACGGCAGGGCTGGGCGCAAAGTCCTCGGTTGCCGCTTCTGGAGCCGAGAACGGAGGAGAGATAGCACTGCCCTGAAACGCACATACAAAGTGCGCCGTGAACAAATATTTCAAGCTCCATATCGGTTTTGCTTCTTATATCCCGTATTTCCTCAAGGCTCATCTCACGGGGCAAAACAGCCCTGCAAAAGCCGAGCTCCTTAAGCTTTTTAAAGCCGTCGGGAGTTGAAACGGAGCACTGGGTTGAAGCGTGCAAACGGGCGGATGGAAAACAGGACTTTATCATTTTTGCAAGCCCTAAATCCTGAACAATAAAACCGTCCGCACCGAAGCGCATGGCAGTTTCAACTGTTTTGTATGCAGTTTTCATTTCGCTGTCGGAAACGAGGGTGTTAACGGTTATATAAACCTTAACATTTCTTGCGTGGCAGTAGGCTATAACCTCGCAAAGCTCGTTATCATCAAAGTTTTTGGCATTCCTTCTTGCATTGAAATCCTTTGCTCCGAGATAAACTGCGTTTGCTCCGCAGCGAACTGCCGCAAAAACGCTTTCCCTGCTTCCGCAAGGCGCTAATATTTCTGTTTTCATAGGCATTTATAAAACAGGCGCGGGCGAAGCCCACTCTATATTCTTCATTCTTAACTCTTAATTCTAAATTATTATAAAACAAGAGGGCTTTCGCCCAATGTCATTAAGTTAAGAAAAACCTCACACAGAAAATGTGTGGGGTTTTTTCT
>CAMYWU010000107.1 GCA_947302895.1 uncultured Clostridia bacterium
GTTTGCAAGTGGTTTAATATTCATAATATCACCTCGTAAATATTTTACAAATTATTATAATACTTTAACAGCAAAATTCAAGTATTTTTTGTAGGGAACGATGCCCTTCATTGTTCCGCGGCAAGATGTGAGCATCTTGCCCTACCAATTATATGACAGTAACTCTCAACTACTCAACAGTTATCGTTTCAATAACAACATCATATATCGGCTTATCGCCCATTGAGGTTTTAACGCCTGCAATATCCTCAAGAACATCTGCGCCCTCAATAAGCTGACCGAATACGGTATGATGAAAATCAAGCCAGGGAGTTCCGCCAACTGCCTTATAGTTATCTATGCACTCTCTTGGATATCCTCTGTCGGTGAGCTCCTCCATCTGGGAAAGCATCTGCGGCGGCGCTGTTTTAGCCTGAACAATGAAGAACTGGGAACCGTTTGTATTAGGTCCTGAATTAGCCATTGAAAGAGCGCCGTAATAGTTTCTTGCATCAAGGGAAAACTCATCCTCAAAAGGAGCTCCCCATATCGACTCACCGCCCATACCTGTTCCGTTCGGGTCGCCGCCCTGAATCATAAAATCCTTTATTACACGGTGGAAAATAAGACCGTCATAATATCCGTTTTTAGCATGGGTTGTGAAATTTTCAACTGCTTTCGGAGCTGCTTCGGGAAGAAGAATAAAGGTCATATCCCCCCTGTTTGTTTTGATTATTGCTTTAATTCCGTCTTTAAGTTCAAGTTGATTCATAATAATAATACCTTTTCGTTAATTTCTTAGGTTAAGAGTCCGTTGAGCTCATCCTCAACATCCGAAACCTCGGTATAAACAGTTGCCGAAAGCCCTGTTTTTATCTGGGGTATAATAACCTTTTCAAAGAGCTTTTTATATGCCTTTGTTAAGCTCTCCTTTGATTTATATATGCGATAGCCGAAGAGCTTATCATTAAATGTATGGCCGTCAATTTTAAAACTGTATCCGCCGAATTCTGAAAGAACATAGGGGCGCTCGCTTGCCTTAACCTTAATCGGAGTAAAGTAGATATGTTTTGAAACAACATCGCTTCTTCCCATATCGTGCCATCCCGAAGCGGAATCAACAAGGCGTGTTTTATCCCACTTTTTAAGAAGGTTATATGCCTTGCCGCTGTCAAACTGACCCCAGCCCTCGTTAAAGGGAACCCACATTGCAATACAGGGGCAGTTATAAAGCGCATCAACCATTTCACGAAGCTCGGTATAATAGAGTTCTCTTGCCTTTTCGTTGGTTCTTTTAAAGCGTTTATAGTTACTGTCGCTGAGCTTTATGTTAAGGAAGGGTAAAACAGAAACCTCGCTTCCATAAATTCCGCCGCCGTTTATCATATCCTGCCATACGATAATTCCGTTTACATCGCAGTAATGATACCATAGCAGAGGCTCAATTTTAATATGCTTTCTAAGCATATTAAAACCGCAAGCCTTCATTATTTTTACATCGTTTTCAAGCGCTTCATAGCTCGGAGGAGTTAAAAAGCCGTCGGGATAATAGCCCTGGTCGAGCAAGCCGTTATGAAAATACGGCTTGTTGTTCAGAAACAGTCTCGGTATTCCGCCATCATCAGTACCCACTGAAAACTTTCTCATACCGAAATATGATTTAACCTTATCACCCTTATACTTGAATACCGCTTCATATAAAAACGGGCTTTCAGGCGACCAGGCTTTAAAATCGGGAAGCTTAACGGTTGTATCGCTTGTATCGGCTATGAGCTCCTCACCGTCATAAATCAGTATTTCAACGCCCTCGGCATTTTCAAATTCAAAATGCACCTGCTCATTATCAAAGTTGGGCGTTATACGAACCGATTTAATATACTCAATCGGAGTTGATTCAAGCCATACGCTCTGCCAGATTCCGCTCTGCTTTGTGTACCATATTCCGCCACGCTTTGTTTTTTGTTTACCCCTTGAATATTCGTTTTCCTCGGTTTTATCCTCGGCAATAACATTAAGGGTATTTTCTCCGCAATTGATATATTCGCTTATCTCAAACGAAAACGGAGTATATCCGCCGTGGTGAGTTCCGACATACTTGCCGTTTAAATAAACCTCAGCAATCTGGTCAACAGCGCCGAAATTGATAAATACTCTGCCTTTATTAAAGGCTGCGTCAAGCTCAAAACTCTTTTGATAGATAAGATACTCATCATTTTGCAATTCCCTGCCAACTCCCGAAAGCGGAGCTTCGGGCGAAAACGGAACAGTTATTTCATATTCAAATTCCGCCGGAACGGCTTTTTCCTTCAAAAATGAAAGCTGCCATTTTCCGTTAAGGCAAAAGAAGCTATCTCTTTTAAACTGAGGGCGTGGGTATTCGCTAAGCGGAATATCCCCAATATTCTTTCCCCATCTTGTCAGGAGCATTACTCACCCTCCATAACAATCTTTGAATCAATTATCTGAACATGCTTATTGCATATTTCAAGTGCTGCTTTTTTATGAGATACAATAATGCAGGTTTTATTATCAAGCTGCTTAAGATTTGTCAAGAAGCGTCTTTCAGTTTCCTCGTCAAGAGCCGAGGTTGCCTCATCAAGCAAAACAACTGGCGCTTTTGAAAGAAGCGAGCGGGCAATCGCAAGTCGCTGAAGCTGACCTTCGGAAAGACCTATTCCCCTTTCACCGATAACGGTTTCAAGACCTTCTGGAAGCTCGTTAATGAAGGAATCCGAACAGGAAATTCTTATTGCTTCTTCAATTTCCTCATCGGTTGCATCATCGTTTATAAAGGTTAAGTTTTCTCTTATTGTTCCCGAAAGCAGGAAATTACCCTGCGGAACATAGGAAAACAGCCTTCTTGTATTATTATCAACATCAATGGTTTTACTGCCAAAATTCAGTTTAATGCTTCCCTCTTTAACCTTGAAAACTCCAAGCAGAAGTTTGAGAAGAGTGCTTTTTCCTATTCCTGAAATACCCATTATAGCAATAAAATCGCCTTTGTTTATTCTAAATGAGGTATTATCAAGAATGGTATCCCTGTCGTAAGCAAAGGAAACATTATCAAAATCAATGCTTTCAAGCAGTTCATAAACCTTTGCAGGATTCTTCATTGTCATATTCTCGGTTGATTCATCGGGAAGGCTGTCAATTTCAATCAGTCTTTCCGCAGAAGCTACAAGCGAAAAATACCTTGGCATAACTCCCGAAAGAGCGGCAAAGGGCGACTGAATCTGATTAACAAGCTGAAGCATTGCGGTAACAGTTCCGTAGCTCATTCCGTGAAGAAGTCTATATGCTCCGAAGGTAAGCGCAAAGATATAACCTAGGCTGAAAACAAAGCTGATACCTGCGTTTGCCGCAATACCGAAAAATCTTCTTTTCATCTTTGCCTTATAGTTTTCTGCCTGGAGCTCATCTGCTTCACTTGCAATCTTCTTTTCAACAGAAAAGGATTTAACAACAAGCAGACTTGTAACAGCCTCTTGAATAAAGGAACGGGTTTTGCCCTCTGTTTCCTGAACGCTTTTGTGAAGCCTTTTAAGTGTTTTTCTGAAAACCTGGGTGAAGAGAAAAACAACAACTCCGCCAACAAGGAAAACAAGCGCAAATATTCTGTCAATAACAATGAGGTATGCAAATGCGCTTATTAATCTAACGAGGAAGAATACAACACTTGGAAGAATTGTTGTAAAGCCCTCGGAAATAACGGTTACATCGTTGAACATTCTGTTTTGAAGCTCACCTGTATGGTATGCGCAAACAGAAGCATAATCCTTCTTCATAATCGAGCGCAGCATATACTGTTTGAGCGTCCACTCAATTTTTGCCTTACAGCGCTCAACGGTGCTTCTGCTGATTAAGGTAAGGCTCAGCTGAAAAAGCAAAACACATAAAAACAAAACAGCATAATAAATAACTCTGTCGAAGGATTTATCGATGGTTGCCGCATCTATTATCTTTTTTGAGAAATTTGCAAAAACGATTGTTAAAACGCCGTGAATAACATTTGTAAGAATAAGAAGATAAACCTTAAAGCGCTCAGCTCTGCAAATCGAGTATATCCACTTCAAAGTTTTGATATCGCTTCTGCTGAATTTTCTTTTATCTGTATTTTCCACTTATTTTTCCTTCCCGAAAATTTTCTTAATCTTTCTTTTTACAAATCCAAGACATCTGCGAACAAAGAAATACGCAGGCTTTAAAGGAATAACTGCAACAATTAATCTTGAATATATTTTATACAGCTTCGAATTCTCACAGTCGATATATCTCTTACCGTTTTTATAAAACCCGATAAGCTTTCCGCAAATCATATCATCGGTAACATATTCTTTTCTCATAAGGTTATCGCCCATAATGATATAATGGTCGTCGCAAACCTTAATGACTCTGTGCATAATATATTTTCCGCTTTTGGTAACATACAGGGCAACATCATATTTTTTAAGTCTGCCCTCGGGGCGAACAACAATAATATTATCCTTTTGCTGATGCAAAAGGGGTTTCATAGATATTCCGACTGTAAGCCCCGTATATGTTCCTGTTTTTTCAAGAATTTCCTTGATTGATGAATATTCAGCCATTTCAATATCCTTATATAACAATAATATTATAATTATAGCATAAAAAGAAAATATTTCAACTAAATCTCTTAATTAACTGATTGTGGCATTGTTTTTCCTCAAAATCATTAAGCTCTTTTAGCTCATTCGCTTTGAGCGCTCTTTTTATTATTTCATCTGCAAGAGCAGGGTTTTTCGGCAGAACTGCGCCGTGGGAATAGGTTGCAAAGGTGTTTTTGAAAAGAAGCCCCTCGTATCCGTCCTCGCCGTTATTTCCAAAACCGCTGATAACTTTGCCAAGAGGTTTAAGGCTATTTGATAAATAGGTTTTTCCGCTATGGTTTTCAAAGCCTGCAACCTTGCCGAAGGGCGTTTGAAACACAGTATTTCCAATCATTCTCACGCTTGATGCCTGAGTATAAAAATCAAGCGCCCCGCTAAGCTTGAGCTTCTCGCCGTCTTTAGTTAAATAGTAATTACCCAAGAGCTGAAAGCCTGCGCAAACAGCAAAAACCGCTTTGCCGCAGTTTATGCTGTAGGAGAGCATTTCGCTTTTTCGCCTGAGGTCATTTTTTATAATATTCATTTCCCTGTCCTGCCCTCCGCCGATAACAAGAATATCAAAATCGCCAAGCCTGTCGCCGATATTTATGCTCTGGATTTCAACATTATAGCCCCGTTTTTTAAGACGGTAGTACAGACAAAGAACATTTCCCCTGTCGCCATAGAGATTGAGCTCATTAGGATACAAACACGCAATAACAACCCTTTTCACTCCCAGAACTCCTTTCCACCGAAGGCTTCAATAAAAAATTTGCGCATATTCATCATTGCGGTATAGTTTGCAAAAACGATGAAGTTTCTGTTTTCCTCACGGATAATTCTTATAAGAGAATCATAGTCCTCTCCGTCAATTGAACTGAAAACCGAAACGCCATCGTATTTTAGTCTGAGCGCCATATCAAATGAGCGCCGTCCGACAGTGAAAACCTTATTTCCCCTGCCCGAAAGCGCATTAAAGGAGGTATCCCAAATCCAGCTGACATCGCAGCCATCCGCTTCATTATCATTAAGCGCAAAAACATAGTTATATTCCCCGATGAGCTTTGAAGCATAGCTGATACAGTTTGAAAAACCGACTGGGTTTTTAACAAGCAAAAGCAGTATTTCTTTATCGCCGCATTTAAAATGCTCCATTCTTCCGAAGGCTCCCGAAAAATCGGA
>CAMYWU010000108.1 GCA_947302895.1 uncultured Clostridia bacterium
TTTCGCATTAATCGCCTGTTTTTTCTGGTTATAAACCTTAACAACCGGCTTCTTCGCCTTGCCGTCATAGGTATATGCAGAGGCTGAAATCGTTGCGTAGTTGCCGCTTGCCGTTGGTGCGATAGGAGCAGGCGCAATGGTTGCAGATTTAACATCAATAACCGTTGAGCCGTTGAAATTGTTTATTCCGGATATAACTATGAAATAATATCCCGATTTCTTTTCGCCCGTTCTCGGGTCTATTTCAGTTGTTGTTTCGGTGTAGTCCTTATTTTTAACAAGGTTAATACCGTTAAATGACAACGAACAAACAACGGCGCCGTTTACAACGTTTGTTACAAGTTTCGCATTGGTTATGCTTGCCTTGTTGATATAAAAATGCATTGTAACGCTTCCCGTGCAGCCGTTTACGCCCTTTATAACAACATTTGCCTGACCCGCATTAGTATTGTTTGAATACGAATCAATAACGTAGTCCGTTCCCTGTTCAAGATATCCATCAAGATTATCAAATATTCCGGGTTCAATAGCTCTGCCCGTATAGGTATAGATATTTGTTCTGCCGCTATCGGCATATTTATTATCGAGTACCTTTTTTGAAATATCAAATTTCTGAGAAACATGGTATTGAACGGTTTTGGTGCTGCCTGCTACTATAACATTACTTGAATCAAGACCGGTTAAAATCAGGTTACCGCTTGCGCCCCAGCTCAGCATACCGTTTGATGAAACGCTGTAGTCAACATCAACAACAACATTATGATCACCGATTCTCATATTTAACGCACCTGATTTATATAAATCCGTGGGTGATTTAATATTTGACTTTTCTCTCAGGGGCTTTGGAACATACGGAAATTCAAAATCGTTAATATTAACCTGGTCCATTCCAACCTTACCGACTCTGAAGGTAAAATAGTAATGTCCGGTATAGTTCTTTTTGCCGATATCTTTGATAATTGTTTTCTGGGTATGGTTTGGATCGCTGTATATATCAATCTGATAGTCTTCGCCTTCAACAAGAACATTCTTATATCCATCGGCAATATATACGTTCGGAAGAATTTCAGAACCTGTATAAACAGCGTTTTCCTGAATAGTCAGGGTTTCATTATCATAATGTTCATTCGGAATCGGATCGTCCCTGTTTCCGTTAAGGTCCATGGGAAGAATTTTAAACGAAACCTTAGCAGAGGTATCATTTGCGCCATATATATCCAGCGTATATTCCCCAACATTAACAAGATTGCTTATGCTTTGAACATCATATTCCCTTATATCAAGATACGGAATAATAACATCATAAACCGACTGCGGCTGACCGTTATATATAAATCCGTGAATCTCAGTTGGAAGGAAGTTGCCGTCATCATCGATATTAACAATATACTGGTCGTCCTTGGTTGCCTGAATCAGAGCAACCTTTGTATCATCATCGCCCGCATAATCGGTTGAACGGCGAATAACATATCCGCTTTCAAGAACATCGATATTTGAAAAATCAAGCTTCTTAAACTGATAATCCTCAAGCGATGAAACATAGGTATTATCCTCGTTATCGCCCCAGTAATCATAGATAACATTGGCTTTCAGAATATCATATTCCTCGCCTTCAAGATGGTCATCGGAAATATGGAAGGGTTGCTGATGGTTACGCCAACCGAAATTAATATTTTCACGTCCGCAAAGGAAATAGTTATAATCGTTAAGCCCAACGTTTTTAAAGGATTTCTGTGCTCCGAAGGTTGTATCAACCTCAAACCACTTATAACCGTCGCCGCAGCCGTCATCAAGCCATACATAGTTCCATTCGTGGGCGTCGCTGCTCTTGCCCGAACCCTCAACATAATCACCGTCAACAATTCGGCAGGGTATTCCGTTCATAACGCAAAGATAGTAAAACAGCTTTGAATATCCTTCGCAGACTGCAAGACCCTGGTCGCATTTTTCAATATGCGTCAGTCCGCTGACGCTTTTTTCACGGCTCCAGTCGAAGTCCACGCCCTCTGCAAGATTTCCTCGCAATGCTCCGTATGCTGAATGGGCAATGGTATAGCGCTCGCTTGAATAAGGATATTTTTCCCTGTCTTTGAAAACCTCATCGTCGTATTTAGTATTTCTTACAACGAAGTCATAGATAGTTTTAACCTTATCGTAATCGCTTGCGCCCTCATCAATGAACCATTCGGAAAATTTCATACAGTAATCCCTTACGGTTTCCTCCTGCTCAAGAGTTGTGAAATACGCAATATTGCCAAGAGTAATATTGAAAGTATAATATCTTTGCTCGCCTTCGGGCGGAGTATCATTTTCTTTTGAAAATGTATTATAGCTGTGGGAGCCAACGTATTTAACCGACTTGAACAGATAGTCGCCTCCCCCTGCGTTATCGGAATCATCGCTGTCTTTTTTATAAACATCGGTTAAAACATCCCTTACAAACTGATTGCAAACCTCTTTTGAGCTTTCAGAATCATCCGTATAGGCATACTTTTCATCAGTCGTTGCAAAGTAATAAGATAAACTGTTTCGGCGATTAATCATTCCGTTTTGGAAATAATCTATCATTTCATCCCAGTCGGTGTTAAATGCTACGGGTGCATTATCTTTTGAAAGACAGTAGTATTTACCCTCCGAGGTCATGGGATATAACGACAAATCATCGTCAACATTCGGGTATGAAATACTGCTTAGCGTTATTGTAAAGGGATAATACTGCTTCATATTGCTGTTTGGGTTAGGATAATCTCCGTCGTTCAGATAGCCCTTGGTACTGTGGGCTCCGATATTAAAGCTATCGGTATCCATAATCTGGGCAAGCTCAGCCATAAGGTCGTCATAGATAAAATCGCCGCTTTCAGACGAATTATCACGTTTTGAATTATAGATATATGCATAGCCCTCATCAGAAGTTGCGTAATTAAAGGTAATGCTCTTTCTGCAAGCTTTCAGTTCACTTGCAACATAATCAACTATCGAATCCCAGTGGGTATTAAACGGTTTTTTCGCTCCGTCATATATACGGTAGTAGTATCCGTCCTCATCAAAATAAGGATAATACGGAAATTCATCGCTCGGTGATGCAAAGGAACTAACAGGCGCAAAGGTACAAATAACCATAACAAATGCAATAAATGCCGCAAATAATCGTTTTTTCATATCAATGCACCTCCTCTTTACATATGTCTAAATCTCTCCAATATTATAATATCATATATATTGGTATTTGTAAATAGTTTATTAATAAACAATATCTAAATTATTATGAAAGAGGTCAACAAAAAAACCGTTGCTCGAAAGGGCAACGGTTTTTGGGTTAAACGTTTTTAAGTTTTTTACTGCTGTTTTCCTTAACGAATTGGTTTAGCTTATATTTTTTCTTAACAGCAGAAATATTCGAAGCAACCTTTCCTGTTGCAAGCCTTGCAACAAGCTTTGTTGCATCGGAATCATAGTGGAATCTCATATGCTGAACGTCCTTGATAAACCAGGTATTATCGGGAAGAGCGCAGGTTTTAGCGTTGATAGTCTTATCCTTTGAAACATACTTGCCCTTTGCCTTTTTACCTGTAAGCTTCTTGCCATAAGCAGCAACGGTTGCGCCTGCGGAAGCATATTTTGTATCAATAAGAACATCGGTCTGATTGCTTGCCTTCGAGGTTGCGGGAATGCCCATTGTTCCGTAGGAAGCGATGATTGCAACCGAAGCGCCAGCCTTCTTAACAGCCTTAAGATTGCTCTTGATTCTGCCCTGAACGCCGTGGTACTTCTTAATCTTGGTATATAAGCCTGAATTCTTATCAAGGAATCCGATTGCGCTCATTTCCTTAACAGCCTTATCATAGCTGTCATAGGGAATGCACTCCCAGAGTGATGGAATATTGCCAATCCAGGTCTTAACAACCTCGTTAAACAGCTTTATAACTTTTTTCTTATCCTTAACAAAGCTGTTCAGATAATTTGCGCCATAGCCGATACGAACATCGCCGAGTGCGTAAATCATACGGAAAAGCGCAGTTGATGAACCGTTGTTATATGCGGTTTCCATACATTTGAGATAGCTTACAATTGAGCTCTTGCTGAACTTGATATCAAGCGCATACGCTCTTGAAACATCAACGCCCATTATTGCAGGATTAACGAAAACATAGCGCTTAACATCCTTCTGGGATTTATAAGCGTCCATATATGCATTAAGCACTGCTCCGCCAAGTGAACAGCCAACAAGAGAAACCTTTGAGCTCTTTGTGTTTTTCTTGATTAATTTAATGTAACTGTTTAAATCCTTTGCGGTTTTGCAGATATCCTGGCGCCAGTCATAATTAAAGCAATAAACATTCTTTGCTCCAACCTCTTTAACAAGCTGACGGGCAATTGCGCTTTCCGCAACGGTTGCATTTTTGTAATAATCCTGATGATTTGCAAGAGAATCGGTCCAGTAGTTTATAACGCCCTGACCGCTCTTAACATTGCCGTTTTTATCGCAGTTGAGAGTTGAATCTGCAAGCATTGATTTAAGGCACGCAATAAGCGCATCCTCATCAACCTTCCTTGCGGGCTCAAACATCTTAAGCGCTTCAAAAATCAGCTTTTTATTATTGAGAATTGAGGAAGCAATATCATCGCCCAAACCGAGATTTGCAATTTCCTTTTGTTTATCTGTTCCGATATTCTCATAAACAGGGTTTGCACCAAGTCCGTGGATAAGAATAACAGGAACAACCTTTTCCTTTGCCATTGCAACGGATACGCTGCCGAAAGCCATCAACGCTGCAAGTGCAATACAAAATATGCTTTTAACTATTCTTTTCATTTTTTATCCTCCGGAAAAAAGAATAATGAATTATGAATTAAGAATTATGAATTCATGGTGGGCGTTGCCCACACCCAATTATAATTGCCGTGCGCAGCACCCACAATTCGTCATTCGTAATATCAATCAGATAGACTTCAAAAGTTTCGGAAGTCTTGTAAGTGCTCCGCCGAGTCTCCAGAATATCATATTGAAGCCAACAAAGCTTGATTCATCATCGTTGAGCATCTTAAGAAGACCGTCAGCCATCTTGGGCGAGAAAACTCCCATACTCATTGCGATGAAGTTTCTGATAGGAATCTGGGTTGCCATTGCAGCAAGCATCTTGCCGTCGCCGTTTTCAGCAGAGCCCATTTTGCTCATAATCTTTTCAATCATACGGCAGAGCTTACCGCCCCACTTTGTATGACGTGCATCGTTAAGACAGCAATAAATATCAATCTTCTTGCTCTCATCAATGTCAGGACTCGGAAGCTCTCCGTAAACAGCTGCGAAATCCTCTCTTGTGATGCCTGAAACATTATTGTAATAGTTCGGTGCAGTTTCTCTGTAGTCGGGAATTTCACATTCAACTGTTCCCTCAACCTTAACGGTTGCTTCAAGCTTGATATCCCTGCTTGATGCGCCGACAAGAATATCAAAATCGCCTGTTTCAACACACCAGTCGTTAATATTAACATTGTAGAAGGCAAATGCTCTCTTATCAAGCTCAAGAGAAACCTCAGCTTCCTCGCCTGCTTTAATAAATACCTTCTTGAATGCACGAAGCTCTTTAACAGGACGGAAGATTGTTGACTCCTTATCTGCAACATAGAGCTGTGCAATCTCAGCGCCGTCAAC
>CAMYWU010000109.1 GCA_947302895.1 uncultured Clostridia bacterium
AATATAACAAACAAAAACGCCCGGGGCTTTGAAACAACAAAGGCATTCTTTGAGTCAATCGGACTTGTTATGAGAGAAGGCGGCGACTCAAGAATGTATCCCCATTCAAACCAGGCTTCAAGCGTTGTTGACACTCTCGCATCAAGCTGCGAAAAGCTTGGAGTTGAGATTGTTACCGATTGCGAAACCTCACGCCTTGAAAAAATCGGTGATTCATTCAATGTTTTCACAAATAAAGGCGTTTTCACAGGAGATGCGCTTGTTCTTGCAACGGGCGGAAGGGCTCAGAGTGCGCTTGGCTCAGACGGCAGCGGATATAAGCTTGCAAAGGCTTTCTCTCATTCAATAACTCCCCTGTCGCCCGCACTTGTTCAGCTGAAATCACCAAACAAAAGCTGCCGTGCGCTTAAAGGCATAAGAGCAAAATGCAATGTTAAGCTTGATATAAACGGCGAAATTATGGGCGAGGATTTCGGCGAGGTTTTATTCACCGAATACGGACTTTCGGGAATAGTTATTATGGATTTATCGCAGTTCGTATGCGACGAAAAAATAAAAGACGGCACTTCAAGATGCACGGCGATTATCGACTTCGTTCCCGAAATGAGCGAGGAAGAATTAATAAGCCACTACAATAAATTTGAATCCTTTGAAGGCATACTCCCCTCAAAGCTCTGCGCTGTTTTAAACCGTCAGGCTGAGGGAAATTGCGAAAAGATGGCAAAATATATTAAGAACTGGCGCCTTATAATCAACGGAACAAAGGGATATGACTATGCCCAGATAACAAAGGGCGGAGTTAAGCTCAGCGAGCTTGGCGAAAGCGGAGAATCAAAGCTCTGCGATAATCTCTACATAATCGGCGAGCTTACCGATAATCAATTTCAGTGCGGCGGTTTTAACCTCGACTTTGCCTTTTCAAGCGGAGTTAAAGCAGCAAATAAAATTGCTGAGCGCAGCGAGTAACAACAGACTGATGAGGGGAAGTTCACAATTATTTACCCCTCATCCGTCGGCTTTGCCGACACCTTCCCCCGAGGGGGAAGGCTACAAGGATAATTACTATGATAAGAATTAATGAAATCAGATTAAATCTTAATGAAGATGAAGCCTTGCTGAAAGCTAAAGCAGCAAGGCTTTTGAAGATTAACGAGAAATATATCAATAGCCTTTCAATCTTCAAAAAGAGCGTTGACGCACGCAAGAAGGACGATGTTCATTTTTCATACAGCGTTGATGTTGAAATAGCTCTTGATGAAAATCAGATTGTTTCAAAATGCAAATCAAACAAGGTTTCAATTGTTAAGCCATATATTTACGAACCTGTTCAAAACAAGCGAAAAAGTGCTTTTCGCCCCGTTATAGTCGGCTTCGGACCTGCAGGAATGCTTGCAGGAATAATACTTGCGGAAGCGGGCTTGCAGCCGATAATTCTTGAGCGTGGAAAGGATATTGATTCCCGCCAGAAAGATGTTAACGAGTTCTGGACTAAGGCAAGGCTTGATGAAGAATCAAACGTTCAGTTTGGCGAGGGCGGCGCAGGAACCTTTTCAGACGGAAAACTGACAACGGGTATAAAAAGTCCCTATATCAGAAAGGTTTTAAACGAGCTTTACGAGGCTGGCGCACCCGAAGAAATACTTTATTCCTCAAAGCCCCACGTTGGAACGGACAGGCTTGCAATAGTTGTTAAAAACATCAGAAAAAAGATTGAGCGCCTCGGCGGCGAGGTCAGGCTTGAGAGCAAGCTTGAAAAGCTCCATGTTGCAAACGGCTTTGTTCACGGAATAAGATACCGCAAGGGCAGCGAGATTTTTGATATTGAAACCGACAGCGTTATTATGGCTATAGGTCATAGCGCAAGGGATACGGTTGAAATGCTCTACAATATGGGAGTTGAGATTATTCAGAAGCCGTTTTCCGCAGGCGCAAGAATCGAGCATCCTCAGAGCCTTATTAACAAATCCCAATACGGAAAATTTGCAGATAATCCGAAGCTCGGTGCGGCTGACTACAAGCTCTCCTGCCATGGACTTCACGAAAGAGGAGCATATACCTTCTGTATGTGTCCGGGCGGAACAGTTGTTGCAGCGGCAAGCGAAAAGGGCGGCGTTATCGTTAACGGTATGAGTTCACTTGCAAGGGATGGCGAAAACGCAAACAGCGCTCTTTTAGTCGGAATTGAACCAAAGGACTTCCCGAGCGAGCATCCGCTTGCAGGAATATACTATCAGCGTGAAATTGAGCAAAAGGCGTTTGAGCTTGCAGGAAGCAGCTATAAAGCTCCTGCGCAGCTTGTAGGCGACTTTCTTAAAAATAAAAAAAGCACCGCACTCGGCGATGTTAACCCAACCTATCCGCTCGGTGTAACGCTTACAAACCTCGGCGACTGTCTGCCCGACAGAGTTACGAAAACAATGCAGAGCGCAATAGTTGAAATGGATAAAAAGCTCAACGGTTTTGCGCTTTACGATGCGGTTTTAACCGCTCCCGAAACACGAAGCTCAAGCGCGGTAAGAATTTTAAGGGATGAATTTATGCAGTGCAACATAAGCGGCGTATATCCCTGCGGCGAAGGCGCAGGCTATGCAGGCGGAATTGTTTCCGCCGCCGTTGACGGAATAAAATGCGCAAATGCAGTTTTAGAAGATGAACATTAAAAAATGCAACTCGAAATGAGTTGCATTTTTATTTGCGGGATGTAAAACAGAGAAGCCGATAGCGCAGGCAGAGCGGAATTAAAGCACAGTGCGCAAATCTGAAGCATATTACAGCGCGCGTGCTTTACTCTTCCGCTATGGATGCGATATTGGCTTCTCTGTTTTCGTTATTAATCAGTTCTTATACTTTTGTTTCGCAATACAGACAACGATAAGTTCCCTTGCTGTCGGTTAGCTTGAATACGTGGTCGATTGCCTCGTTATTGCAGATACAGCGTGGATTGGGACATCGAACAACATTGGTAAGCTTATGAGGCAGGGAGAGCTTTTTCTTCTGAACTCTTTTGCCGTCCTGAATTATATTAACCGTTGCATCGGGTGCAATAAAGGCAATCATATCAAGGTCTAAATCAATAAGCTCGTTGATTTTGATAATATCCTTTGATTGCTGTTTTTTCGATTTTGCATTCGTTATAATCGCAACCTGACAGGAAAGCTTTGAAAGGCTCAGTATTTCATAAACGCTCATCGCCTTGCCTGCGGGGATATGGTCGATAACATATCCGTTTTCAATTGCATCTATATTCACAGCAGCTCACCCCATTTCAGCAGTGTTATAATCAGCGCCATACGAATGTATTTTCCATTGAGCGCCTGTTCAAAATATTTAGCACGAGGGTCGTCATCAACCAAGGTTGATATTTCATTAACTCTCGGAAGCGGATGCATTATTGTTAAGGATTCTTTTGCATTTTGCAGTTTATCCATATCGAGAATAAACGCATCCTTATGCTTTAAATACTCCTCCTCTGAAAAGAAGCGCTCACGCTGGATACGGGTCATATACAGAATATCGAGCTGGGGCATAACCGCTTCCATCTGCTCCACCTCGGCATATTCGCAGCCGCTCGGCTCCAGAACATCGGTTTTGATATATTCGGGAACGGATAATTCCTTTGGCGAAATAAGCACAAATTTAACATTGCTGTATCGGCTCATTGCCTTAATCAACGAATGAACTGTTCTTCCGAATTTCAAATCACCGCAAAGACCGATTGTAAGATTATCAAAGGTTCCCTTTTCCCTGTATATGGTAAGAAGGTCCGTTAATGTCTGGGTCGGATGAGCGTGGCCGCCGTCGCCTGCGTTTATAATCGGAACAGTCGCCTTCCGGGCTGCAACTCGGGGCGCACCCTCAAGAGGATGGCGCATTGCAATAATATCGGCATAGCAGGAAACCATTCTTGCAGTATCCTCAACGCTTTCGCCCTTGCTTGCTGAAGAAGAAGCCGCCTCGCTGAAACCAAGAACATTTCCGCCAAGCTCCATCATCGCCGCTTCAAAAGAAAGCCTTGTTCTTGTGCTCGGCTCAAAGAAGAGTGTTGCAAGCTTTTTTCTTTTGCAGACATCCTGATATTTTTCAGGATTTTCAATTATATCCTCGGCAAGCGAAATCAGTTCGTCTATTTCACCAAGTGATAAATCAGTTGTGTCAAGAAGATGTCTCATAGCTTATTCCTTTGCTCCGTTTACGGCAAGATAATTCTTTATTCTTTCAACATTTTCACGGTTGCTTTCGTCTTCCTCAAGATATTCAATAATATCATAAACATCAACAACCGAATATACGGGAAATCCGAACTCCTCGCCAACCTCTGCCATTGCGGATTTTTCGGTTTTGCCCTTTTCCTTGCGGTCTACCATAACGAAAACCGCTTCAACCTTTGAGTTAAGGGAGGACAGTATTTCCATACTCTCCCTTATAGCAGTTCCTGCGGTTATAACATCCTCAACGATAACGATTTTTTCGTTATCCCGGGGCTTATAGCCAACAAAAACGCCGCCCTCGCCGTGGTCCTTTTCCTCCTTGCGATTAAAGAAAAACGGAACATCAAGCCCGTTTTTTGCAAGCGCAACGGCAACGGATACGGCAATCGGAATACCCTTATATGCAGGTCCGTAAAGGACCGTTGTTTTATTTCCGATTTTTTCAAAATACGCCTTGGCGTAGAACTCGCCGAGCTTTTGAATCTGCTCGCCTGTTTTAATATCGCCGGCATTGATGAAATACGGAATTTTTCTGCCGCTTTTTGCAGTAAAATCACCGAATTTCAAAACCCCGGCACTTTCTAAAAACTGAATAAATTCCCTCTTGTAGCTTTCCATAATTCTACCTCATCTTACAATCAGGTGTGGACGGAGTCCACCCACAATTCGTAATTCGTAACTCGTAATTCGTAATTAATCCACAAACTCCCTAACGCATCTTCTGTATGCTTCAACAGGGTCGCTTGCCTGGGTTATCGGTCTGCCAACAACTATATAATCCGAGCCGATTTCCTTTGCTTTTTCAGGGGTTGTAACCCTGACCTGGTCGCCAACCTCGCCGTCTGCAAAGCGAACGCCCGGGGTTACTGTTATAAATTCTACCCCGCAGTTTTCCTTAACCATACCTGCTTCAAGCGGCGAGCAAACAACGCCGTCAAGCCCTGCTTCTTTTGCATTTTTTGCATATTTAACTATCGTATCATTGATTGAAGCATTGATGAGAAGCTCGTTTTGCATACGCTCCTCACTTGTTGAGGTAAGCTGGGTTACAGCTATTAATATCGGTCTTGAGCCATCCTCTCTTGTCAAGCCCTCAAGCGCCGCCTTCATCATATCAACTGTTCCTGCGGCGTGAAGATTTGTCATATCAACATCAAGCGAGGATAAAACAGCCATTGATTTTTTAACCGTATTGGGTATATCGTGAAGCTTTAAATCAAGGAAAATCTTATGTCCCCTTTTCTTGATTTCGCGTACGATTGAAGGTCCTTCCGCATAGAAAAGCTCCATACTGATTTTCACGAAGGGCTTTTCTTCGGTAAACTTATCAAGAAATGCAAAGGTTTTTTCTGCGCTGTCAAAATCGCAGGCAATTATTACGTCGCGTCCCATTATTCAACCACTCCTATTATATCAGAAA
>CAMYWU010000110.1 GCA_947302895.1 uncultured Clostridia bacterium
GATGTTCTCAAAGAGAAGAAGAGAGATAACTGGAACTCCTTCAAGGTTGAAATCACCGACGCAAACAAGACCCAGGGTTCATACACCAAGGATTACCTGAAGTTTGGCTTTGCAAACGGCGATAAGGATGCTTTCTATGATGCAATGGGCGAAGCAATGAACGGTGTTGCCGCAATCATAGGCGCACTCCTTACAAAGAGCTACACCGATTCAACAAGAACAAAGAATTACTACAGCGAGCTTGTTTATCCGCTCTTCAGCTCTGTAAACACAGCTCTTGGCGCAGACGGAGTTATGACTCCCGAAGCATTCAACAGTGCTAAGGATTCACAGAGACTTGTTAAGGGTATAATCACTCCTGTTTCTTCTGCACTCAGCACATTATACGATGCTCCTGCAAGCTTTGTTCTCAACTTTATCAAGGGCGCTTCAAATCTCCTTGATGATAACAGCTTAAAATCACTTGTAAGAGGTGCTGTAGACCCGATTACAAATCTTATTACAGGCGCTTCAACAGTTGTTAATAACCTTTCACCGACACTTGCCGGAATAGTTGCAAGCGTTAACGGCAAGATTAATGAAAAGGTTGCTCTTCCCGAGAAAGATATTATTGTTTCTCTCATCAACAGTAAGATTGGGGAATACTTAACGCTTCCGAGCATCGACTGGAAGAAGCTCGCAGCTGCAAACTCCCCTGCTGAGGTTCTTCTCCTCATCTACGGCTATGCAGTTGACTCAGTTCTCAATTCGGAACTCATCTCAGGTATTATTAACAGCCTTGACCCGAACCTTACAAAAACACTTTCAAAGCTTTCTGCTGCTGAAATCTTAAGACTCACAAGCGAGGTTCTTTCAGTAGTTCAGAGCCCGACAGAGGTTTACTGGACCTTCAGAGAATATGCAAGCAAGCTTTCAGGCAAGTTCAGCTATCCAAAAGGCGTTCTCGCTTCAGAGGCAGACAATGCTGTTGACCAGCTTGATGACCTTGTTGAAAACATATTCCCGCTCCTTAACTCTCTCGGAGTTACAGACATTGAAAGCCTCAACGGTCTTATCAATGACAAGCTTTACACAAACGAAACACTTACAACAATCGCTAAAGCACTCTACGGTGCGCTCAGCGGCGACGTTGCTTCAATTATCGTAAGCGCACTTGGCGTTAATCCTTCACCTAAGGGCTTTGCAGCATACTTAACCGATAAGAGCTACGGCAAGACTTATTCAAGTGCTGCTAAAACTCTTAAGAAGGCTAAGAACTGGGATAAGGTTAAAACACTTAACTGGGGCTTCAAAGACGGAAGCTCAAAGGCTCAGACAGGATTTATCAACGGTCTTGCTGCAATCCTCCGTCCGTTCAACGATTTACTTTCGGTTCTTCTTGCAGAAGGCAAGCTCAACCCCGATAAGCTCAAGGTTGAACAGGCAATCAAGGCTCTTGCACTTAAGGGCTCAACAACCTACGGCAGCGGCGAATACGGCGGAAAAGTTGACTACAGCATCAGCGGCGGTATTCTTACAGTTGGTATCAGAAGCAACGCTGTTACAGGCAACAACAAGAGAACAACTCAGAGCATCATTAAGGTTAAAATTATTGACATCGTTAAGGATATCAATAACCTCAGCACCAGTGATGCATTCGGAACAAACGGATATGAAAGCGCTGTAATCCCCGTTCTTGAAGCATTTATGTGCAAGAACGTTAAGACATACAAGCAGTACAAGAAGGATTACAAGAAGGCTAAGGATAACCTTATTATCAACGTATTGAAACCTGTATTTACTCTTGTTAAGGATGTTGCAAACAATCCGTTTGACACCGTAACAAAGATTCTTCCAAACGTTGCATACTTTATCGACAGCAACGGACTTTCACAGGTTGTTGGCAATCTTCTTGCTCCGATAACAGCTAAGGACGGCGTTTTAGGAGTTCTCCAGAAGAACGGCATTGATCCTGATAAGATTATCAAGCAGCTAACAGGCAAGAGCCTTGGCAAGATTGTAACTGATGCTCTTGGCATCAAGACAAAGCTCAACATTGAGTTCAACAATCTTGCAGCAACAAATCTTCAGGATATACTTGTTCCTGTTGCTAGCAAACTTCTCAAGGATAAGCTTGGCTTAACACTTCCCAAATTTGATTTCGCAACTCTTGCAAGCCACGGAACACTTAAGACCGTTGCAAGCAAGGCAAGAAACAGCAAGGGCAAGTTCACAACCAAGAGAGTTACTGCCGACCAGGGCGAAGTTCTTGTTGCAGTTCTCAGATATGTTGGCGATGTTCTTGTTAAGAACGCTAAGCCGATTAAGAAGCTCATCACAAACATTGATGCAATTAAGAATAATAAAACTATTAAGAATATCGTTTCAAGCGTATTCAACCAGATGGCAACAGCCGGCAAGGATGATATCGTTCGTGCAGTATTCTACTTCTTAACTGAAAGACAGACTGATAGCTTCTTCGATTACAGAAACTTCAAGTATAAGGATGGCTACACCTTCTCCTTCGGTAATATGGATGAAGAGTTCTGCCGTCAGCTCGGCCCGATGCTCGACGGACTTGTAGGCGGTCTTCTTGAAGGCGGTCTCGGCGGACTTGTTGAAAGCAAGCTCTACACCGACGACATCGTTGCTAAACTTGCAACAGCACTCTACGGAGCAATTGAAGGCGTTAATATCAGCGATTCAATCGGTTCGCTTACAAACCTTCTTGCTCAAACAGGAATTGACTTCTCAACCTCCAATGTTGCTTCGCTTCTTACGAACAGCAAATACGGATTAACCTATCCCGATGCTGCTTCCAAGATTAAATCAGCAGGCTCATGGAGCAAGGTTAGCGCAGACAGTCTTAAGTTCGGCGTTAAGGACAGAGATTCCTTCCTGAATGCACTTGTTGCAGTTCTTCGTCCTATATACGGAGTTGTTGACGTTCTTCTTAACGATGCATCGCTCAACCTCTTCAACCTTGTTAAGGTTCCCGGTTCGGACGGCTATACTTCAACAATTGTTCCTCTTCTCGAGGCATTCGGCGTATACAATATCAAGACTCAGTATGAATACAGAAGGGATTGCTACGAGGCATATGACAATGTTCTTCTCGACATCATCAATCCTCTCTGGGATAAGGTTGAAGATATTCTCAATGCACCTATTGAAATGCTTGCAGACATACTTCCGAACCTTTCACTCTTCTTTGCAAACGACGGTTTACTTCAGATAGTTGACAATCTCTTTACTCCGATTTCAGCTCTCCTTGAAGCAATCAAACCGATTGTTGACGTAAACGCAATCCTTAAGGCTGCAGGACTCAATATTCCTAAGCTTCTCAAGGATAAGGTTGGTCTTAATGTTAAGAAGTTTGACCTCTATGACCTTTCAGGAACACTTAAGCCGCTTGTTGGCGCAGACAATGTTGTAGGCACACTCAACAGCATTCTTGGCAAGATTAAGATTAAGGGCACAGCACTCGGAATCGAGCTTCCCGAAATCGATTGGTTCAAGCTTGCAAGCCACGGCGAATTCGTTCCTAACGCAACTTCACAGGTTGCAACCTACGGCGGAAGAATTGCTGTAATTGCAGACCAGGATGAAACACTTATTGCAGTTCTCAGATTCCTCATTGACACAGTCAACTACAAAGGAAACTATGATGCAATAGTTAACCTCATCACAGGTATCCTCGGCGATAGCGTAAGCGATTCAATCAGCGACGTTATTTCCCAGGTTCTCGGAATGCTTAAGGGTGATTCAGACGAAGTTATTGAACAGCTCGTTGACCTCCTCAAGCAGTTCGCATAATAAATAAACAAAAAGCGATGGACGAAAGTCCATCGCTTTTTTATTTGTTTAATTGAAAATTGAGAATTGAGAATTTCGGGTGGGCAAGCCCACACCCGTTATATTAATTGCCGTGCGCAGCACCATTAATTTTCCATTCTTAATTCTCCATTTTCAATTCAAAAGGTTTCTTCCAGTATTTCCGCTGCGGATTTAACTATTTCTGCGCAGGGGCGTTTTTTATAGTATTGCTCCGTCCGCTTTTCGGGAGTTGCCGTCTGAGCACTCTCCTGCTGCTTTGTGAGCCCTAAAAGCTCACGGCATATAAGTGAGCCGTTTTCCTCTTTAAAACGTGCTGCAAGCGCCTGAACGCTCTCGTAGTTTGCCCTCTTTGCTTCAATATCCGAAGCGTCTGCGCTTCCCGTTTCCAAACTGTTTACAAGCAGCATTCCCGAAAACGCTCCGCAAACCTCACGCATTCTGCCCATACCGCCTCCGAAGGAGGAAGCGAGTACAGCGGCTTTTTCTTCATCAATGCCGTATTTATCGCAAAACGCCATAAATACCGCCTGTGAGCAATTATAACCCTGTTTGAAGAGGTTATATGCCCTGTCTGCTCTTTCGCCCATTATTCGCCCTTCTTCATCTGATTTGCAACGGCTTCCTCAAAGGTCTGAATCTTATAGCCGTTAGCATCCCTGTCGATATCCTCTGTTAAAAGCAAAACTGCCTCAACGGTTGCCCAGATTGTTACAGCGGCAAAGCTTAAGCCAAGGGATAAAATACCGCCAACGGTTGCAATAAGAACCTGAGCAAGCGCTTTATCCTTGTTGCCAAGGTAGAAATTATGTATGCCAAACATTCCAAGGCTTGCCGCAAGAAGAACTGCAACATACTTTTTCTTGATTTTATATCCCTCGGGATAATCAGTTCTTGCAGGGAGCTTTTCCTCGGGCTGAGCGTTTTCATATGCTTTCTGAGGGTCATAGTACGTACCCGGGAAAACAAAAGGCGCATTCATCCGGGGATTAAAGCCCTCCTGTTCAATTGGAGGATTAAAATTATTCGGCTGTTCAGCCTCCGCAGCGGGAGCTTCAATTTCAGCTGTGTTTTCAACTATTTCTTCATTTGTCTGAGCGCAGGTGCAAATCTCGCCCTCAGCCAGTTCTTTTCCGCAATTCGGACAAAACATAATAAATTACTCCTTTTCTATAATATGTTTTTATTCTACAATCCTTAAAATGCTTTGTCAAATCAATACAGGATAATTAATACTTTTTTATTCCTTTATTAATCTTTTATATGAATTTAACATTTTTTGATTGAAATAGGATTATTATATGTATATAATATAAGCGAAATAATTAAACCAAGTTTAAAGCAGTCCCCTCATCCGTCTGCACTGCGTGCAGCCACCTTCCCCCGAGGGGGAAGGTTTAATAGGAAAGGATTATATTATGAATGCATTTATGGATAAGGATTTTTTGCTTGACACAAAATGCGCAAAAAAGCTTTTTCACGATTATGCTGAAAATATGCCGATTTGCGATTACCACTGCCATTTAAGTCCTAAAGAGATTTATGAAAACAAACAGCCCGAGAATATAACTCAGCTCTGGCTTTCGGGCGACCACTATAAGTGGAGAGCTATGCGCTCCTGCGGAGAGGACGAAAAATACTGCACGGGCGATGCTTCTTCAAAGGATAAGTTTGTTGCCTTTGCAACTGCGCTTCAATATTGCATCGGCAATCCGCTTTATCACTGGGCACATATCGAGCTTCAGAAATATTTTGGTATAGATACTCCCCTTTCGGCAAAAACCGCTGAGGATATCTATG
>CAMYWU010000111.1 GCA_947302895.1 uncultured Clostridia bacterium
AAGCGAGGAGGAAAAGTTAAATGGGACAGAAATGTAATCCAACCGGTTTAAGAATCGGCGTTATCAAGAACTGGGACTCTCGCTGGTATGCGAAGAAGGGCGATTTCGCAGATACTCTTTATGAAGATTATAAGCTTCGTCAGTATCTCCTTAAGACCCTTTACAGTGCAGGTGTTCCGAAAATTGAAATCGAAAGAGATGCAAAGAGAGTAAGAATCAACATTCACTGTGCTAAGCCCGGTATGGTTATCGGTAAGCAGGGTGCAGAGATTGAGAAGCTTAAGGCAATCTGCGCTAAGAAGCTCGGCAAGGATGTAAACGAAGTTTTCATCAACATCGTTGAGATTAAGCAGCCCGACCTTAACGCAACTCTTGTTGCACAGTCAATTGCTCAGCAGCTTGAAAGACGTGTTGCTTTCAGAAGAGCTGTTAAGGGAGCAATCAGAAACACAATGCGCCTCGGCGCTCGCGGAATTAAAATCCAGGTTTCAGGTCGTATCGGCGGTGCAGAAATCGCTCGTTCTGAAACATATAAGGAGGGAACAATTCCGCTTCAGACAATCCGTGCCGATATCGATTACGGTACTGCAGAAGCTGCAACAACCTATGGTAGAATCGGTATTAAGGTTTGGATTTATCAGGGCGAGGTTCTCAGAGAATCACGCAACAGCAATCGCAGAAGAAGACCAAATCGCAAGGAAGGGGGAAATAAATAATGCTCTTACCTAAGCGTGTTAAGCACAGAAAGCAGCACAGAGGACGTATGACCGGTGCAGCTTCAAGAGGCAACAAGGTAACATACGGTGAGTACGGTCTTGCAACAACAGAGCCCGCATGGATCACAGCAGCTCAGATTGAGGCAGCCCGTATCGCTATGACACGTTACACAAAGCGTGGCGGTCAGGTTTGGATTAAGATTTTCCCTGACAAGCCGATTACAGCAAGACCTGCCGATACTCGTATGGGTAAAGGTAAAGGTAATGTTGACTACTGGGTTGCAGTAGTTAAGCCGGGAAGAATTATGTTTGAGCTTGGCGGAGTTAGCGAGGATATCGCTCGTGAGGCTATGCGTCTGGCAGCAAACAAGCTCCCCGTAAAATGTAAGTTTGTTAAAAAAGACGAAGAGGGAGGCGAGCAGTAATGAAAGCATCAGAAATCAGAGAGCTTTCCGCAGAGCAGAGAGCAAAGAAGCTTGCAGAGCTTAAAGAAGAGCTTTTCAATCTTCATTTTCAGTCAGCTATCAATCAGCTCGAAAACCCTATGAGAATTAAAGCAGTCAAGAAAGATATTGCTCGCATCAAGACAGTTGAGAGAGCTATCGAGCTTGAAAATGCTAATTCCTAAGGAGGTAACTGGTTATGGAAAGAAACCTCAGAAAAACAAAAATCGGAGTTGTTAGCTCCGATAAGATGGATAAAACCGTAGTTGTTACTATCAAGGACAGGGTTAAGCACCCGCTTTACAACAAAATCGTTAACAAAACTGTTAAGTATAAGGCACACGATGAAAACAACGAGTGCGGCATTGGCGATAAGGTTCAGATTATGGAAACAAGAAAGCTTTCCAAGGATAAGAACTGGAGAGTTGTTAAGATTATCGAGAAAGCGAAGTAATCATTACGATTTACAGCTTTTACCCCTATATATTATATACATTATATAATGCGGCGGATAACCTCCGCCGAGGGGAAACAAATCAGATACTATTAATTTAGTCATATTGAAAATAATAACTGCAAAAAGCAAAGTGTTATTTTGCAGTACGAAGGAGGAAAACGCTGTGATACAACAGGAAAGTCGTCTTAAAGTTGCAGACAACACAGGCGCTAAGGAAATCCTTTGCATCCGTGTTCTCGGCGGCTCAGGAAGAAAATATGCCAATATCGGCGACGTTATAGTTGCATCTGTTAAAAAGGCTGCACCCGGTGGCGTTGTTAAAAAAGGCGAAGTTGTTAAAGCAGTCATCGTTCGTACAACTAAAGGTGTACGTCGTGATGATGGACAGTATATTCGTTTCGACGAGAATGCTGCCGTAATTATTCGTGAGGATAAAACCCCACGTGGTACCCGTATTTTTGGACCCGTAGCAAGAGAGCTTCGTGAGAAGGATTATATGAAAATCTTATCTCTCGCTCCGGAAGTACTTTAATGGAGGTGCCGAGTATGAAAATGTTTGTTAAGACCGGAGATACCGTTCAGGTTCTTTCAGGTAAGTCAAAGGGTGTAAGAGGCGAGGTTATCGCTGTAAGTCCTAAAGAGAACAAGGTTATCGTTAAAAAGGTACAGGTTGTTACAAAGCATGTTAAGCCCAGCAGAATGGGTGAGCAGGGCGGACTTGTAGAGGTTGAATCAGCTCTCTATGCATCAAAAGTTCAGTTAGTATGCCCGGGGTGTGGCGAAGCAGTTCGTGTTGGCCACAAGAAGGGCGGCATCCGCGTTTGTAAGAAATGCGGACACGAGTTTTAAGAAAGGGAGGACATAACAAATGGCAGCAAGGTTAAAAGAAACCTATAAGAGCGAAGTTGCTCCTGCATTGATGAAGAAATTCGGATACAAATCTGTTATGCAAATCCCGAAGCTTGACAAGATTGTTATCAATGTTGGTGCGGGCGAAGCTCGTGAAAATTCAAAGGTAATTGACGCTATTGTTTCAGATGTAACTCAGATAGCTGGCCAGAAGCCCGTTGTTTGTAAGGCAAAGAAATCAGTAGCTAACTTCAAACTCCGTGAGGGTATGCCGATCGGTGTTAAGGTAACTCTTCGTGGTGAGAGAATGTATGAATTCCTCGACAGATTCTTCAATCTCGCACTTCCCAGAGTTAGAGACTTCAGAGGAATTAACCCCAACTCCTTCGATGGCAGAGGTAACTATGCTATGGGCGTTAAGGAGCAGCTTATTTTCCCTGAAATCGATTACGATAAGATTGATAAAATCCGCGGTATGGATATCATCATCGTAACAACAGCAAACACAGACGAAGAAGCAAGAGAGCTCCTTTCACTTATGGGCGCTCCGTTTGCAGAGTAAGGAGGGAATATCGTGGCTAAAACATCTATGAAAGTTAAGCAGCAGAAGCCTGCTAAATATTCAACAAGAGCATATAACAGATGCAAAATCTGCGGTAGACCTCATGCTTATCTTCGTAAGTATGGCGTATGCAGAATCTGCTTCAGAGAGCTTGCTCATAAGGGCGAGATCCCCGGAGTAAGAAAATCATCTTGGTAAACTGAGATTGCCGTAATATATATAAGGAGGAAATATCATGCATATTACAGACCCTATTGCTGATATGCTTACAAGAATTCGTAATGCAAATTCAGCAAAACACGAAACAGTAGATATTCCTGCATCAAATATGAAGAAGGCAATTGCTCAGATTCTTCTTGATGAAGGCTATATCGCATCATATAAAGTAATTGAAGACGAAAAACAGGGCATTATCCGTGTTACCCTTAAGTATGGCGAAAACAAGACCCAGGTTATCACAGGACTCAGAAGGGTTTCAAAGCCAGGTCTCAGAATTTACTCAAATGTTGAGGAAATGCCTAAGGTTATGAAGGGACTCGGTATCGCAATCGTTTCAACTTCAAAAGGTATAATGACAGACAGAGAAGCTCGCAAGCTCAATGTTGGCGGCGAAGTATTAGCATTTGTTTGGTAAGGAGGTGCAGTTAGGATGTCACGTATAGGTTTAAAGCCAATAGTAATTCCTGCCGGTGTTGATTTCTCAATCGACGAGGCAAATACTGTAACCGTTAAGGGACCAAACGGTACTCTTACTCAGGATGTTAATAAAGACATCACAGTTACTGTTAACGGCAGCGAGATTACATTACAAAGACCTTCAGATGATAAAGAGCACAGAAGTCTTCACGGACTTTACAGAGCTCTTATTGCAAATATGGTTACAGGTGTTACCGAAGGCTTCAAGAAAACTCTTGAGGTAAACGGTGTTGGATACAGAGTTCAGGCTTCGGGCAACAAGCTCACAATGAACCTCGGTTTCTCACATCAGGTTATTATGGAAGCACCTGAAGGAATTAAGATTGAATGCCCGAGTGCAAACTCAATTGTTATCAGCGGCGCTGATAAGCAGGCAGTAGGTCAGTTCGCAGCACAGGTTCGCGAAAAGAGACCTCCGGAGCCGTATAAGGGCAAGGGCATTAAGTATTCCGACGAGCATATTCGCCGTAAGGAAGGCAAAGCAGGTAAGAAATAAAGGAAGGAGTGAATTACAATGGTTTCAAGACAGGATTCTAATAAAGCAAGACAGAAGCGCCACACTCGTGTTCGCGCAAAGATCAGCGGAACAGCTGATTGTCCCAGACTCAATGTATATCGCTCCCTCAGCAATATTTATGTTCAGCTCATTGATGATGTTAAGGGCGTAACACTTGCTCAGGCATCAACAGTTGAGAAGGAATTTACTGAGTACGGCGGAAATGTTGAGGCAGCTAAGGCTGTTGGTAAGAAATTAGCAGAGAGAGCTACAGCAAAAGGCATTAAAGAATGCGTTTTTGACCGTGGCGGATACGTTTATCACGGACGTGTTGCAGCAGTTGCAGACGGCGCTCGTGAGGGCGGACTTGAGTTCTAAAGAAGGGAGTAAATATTATGAATAATAAGATTGACGTATCTTCAATGGAACTTGAAGAAAGAGTTGTTGCCATCAACCGTGTTTCTAAAACAGTTAAGGGCGGTAGAATTTTCAAATTCTCAGCTCTCGTAGTAGTTGGCGACGGAAACGGCCTCGTTGGCTTTGGTATCGGTAAGTCCGGTGAAGTTCCGGATGCAATCCGCAAGGGCATTGAGGACGCTAAGAAAAATATTATCAAGGTTTCACTCAGAGGAACAACAATTCCTCACGAAATCAAAGGGAAGTTCGGCGCAGGTGAGGTTCTCCTCATGCCCGCTCCGAAAGGTACCGGAGTTATTGCCGGCGGACCCGTTCGTGCCGTTGTTGAAACAGTTGGCATTAAGGATATCCGTACTAAGGCAATCCGTTCAAACAATCCTTGCAATGTTGTTCGTGCAACAATCAACGGCTTAAGCAAGCTTCGCACTGCTGAAGAGGTTGCTGCTGTAAGAGGCAAGGGAACTAAGGAAATATTAGGTTAAGGAGGGGTTTGAAATGGCAGATGTAAAAATCAAGCTCACAAAGAGCTTAATCGGATGCAAAAAAGATCAGATTGCCACAGCCCACTCACTTGGTCTTCGTAAAATTGGCAATGTTACAGTTCAGCCTGACAATGCTCAGACTCAGGGCAAAATCAAGAAGATTTGCCACCTTGTAACAATCGTAGAAGAATAAGGGGAGGTGCTCTGATGAAATTACACGAACTTTCTCCTGCAGAGGGCTCAAAGAAGGCTGTTAAGAGAATTGGCCGAGGCGCAGGCTCAGGTCAGGGTAAAACAGCAGGAAAGGGCCAGAAGGGTCAGAAATCACGTTCTGGTTACAGCAGACGTGCAGGATTTGAAGGCGGTCAGATGCCGCTTCAAAGAAGACTTCCTAAGAGAGGCTTCAATAACATTTTTGCAACAGAGTATGCAACAGTTAATGTTTCTTCTCTTAACGAAAGATTTGAGGACGGCGCAACCGTTGATGCTCAG
>CAMYWU010000112.1 GCA_947302895.1 uncultured Clostridia bacterium
CAGACCCCTGTGTGATTTTTTATATAGGTTCTTTGTTTATATATTCAATTCCGAGTATTCCCTTCGTTCTGGCGGCTTTCAGGAACGAAGCGTTTTTTGAAAGTCTTTCTTTTGAAACGCTGACGGTTTTTTCTTTTGATTCAACCCTAATTGTTGCGGTGTATAAATCGTTATCCTCAGCATCTTTTTCAGTGTCTAAAATAGCATATTGCTCCGTTGTTGTTCTGACAGGAATAACATAGTTTGCGCCTGCAACAAGATTCGCACTTGAAAATCCTATAAAAAGAACAGTCAGCAAAACAAAAAGCTTTCTTTCAAGCGTTTTTGATTTATCAGCGTTTTTTCCGGGCTTTTTAAACGGATTTCCTTTGAAATAGAAATAGGTGAGTATTGCAAAAAGCGCAGTGAAAAGAACTGCAAAATATATCACATTCAAATATATGGTATGTGAAAAACAAGGAAAATAAAGCGCAGCGTTGAGAACTATAAATTCAAGCAGCAGCTCTCTTTGGGAATCTCTTTTTCCCGTTTCGTCATTGTAGTCAAAAATGAGTTTGTTTTTGTTCTTTATGACAACCGCTAAGGATACGGCAAGCAGGATAAGAGTTACTATCATATAAACAGAACCCAGCAGCCTGAGAATGCTTGTTTCGCCCACAAAAAACACAACAATCATAGCCGGAACGGTTAAAGCTGTTAACAATTCAAGAATATTATAAAGAAACTTCGTTTTTTCGGCTTTTTCTGAATTCGCCTTTGCTGTTCCCTCACCGTTTCTTGTTCTGACTTTGCAGATATCTGCAAAAAACTCCGACAGCAATTCCTTGGCAACAGGTTCAAAATAACCAATAAAACGATAGGTTTTGTTGTTCCTGTTGATAGAAAATATCGGCAAGTCATAATTTGTTTTTGATATTCCGAATGAGATGCTTTTTATCTCAGAAATCGGAATAAACCAGTCGTTCTTGGATGGAAGGGCATTTTCAAAATCGCAAATTAGCTCGCTCTTTTCTTTTTCGGGAAAGCATTTATGAACAACAAGTCTGTCGCCCTTTCTGTATATCTGCAAAACCTCTCTTGAATTGAGTTTATACATAATTAAGCACTTTTCACCGTATGAAACAGTCTTTTTGATTTCCTGAGCATTTTCAACTCTCGGTTTTGAATAATCAACAAACTTATTGTCCTTTTTTGAAGGCATTGCAAAACGTCCTCTTAAAAGCGCAATTAAGCCGTTATTTAATTTGTAAAAGCAAAAAGTGCATATTGCCAAACTTGTTATAATCATTATTAAGAAAACTCCCTTTGAGTTCTCAAAAAGCGATGCATTCAAGGCGCAAAACGCAAAGCAAAGCACAACGCCAACAAGGAAAAACCAGTGGTTAATCTTTTTATAATTCAGTTTCATTTTAACTTCCTTTATTTGTAAATCAAATATATGATATGTGCAACTAAATAGAGTATTGCATAGATAACGGGCTGATGTGCGAGATAGAACCAGAGGCTGTTTCTGCCGATGAAGGAGAGGAATTTTGAATGCTTTTTATAGGCAAACGCAGGGAAGGCGCCATCCTTTGCGTATTTCCCCAAAAATGCGCCGAAAAGAAACATAAAAAACCACGGAATTATTGAAAAATAGTCCGCACTTTCAAAGGTATCCGAAAAAATTCCGAGGGGCATCAGCCAGTTTGTCTGATAAAGAGAATCGGGCAGCTTTATCAAGCCGAAAAGCAACGAACGGGCGCTGATTGAATAGAAAACAGCAAATAATACCGCGCTTATTGCCATTCCGAGAATTGGATTAGTTTTATTTATCAGCGGCATTAAAAGTCCCGTTATCATCATACATACGCCAAGGCAGGAGAGAATTCCAAAATATATCTCCGCCCCCGTTATTCCCATTTTCGGCATAATAACGGCAGTTACAAGGGTTACTCCAAGCCCTGCTGCAAAAACAATTGCGCCCCTTTTGAGCGTGTTTCTTGAAAGGCGTGAGCAAATTCCCGAAATAACAATGAAAATTGCCCAGAAAACCGGCTGCAAAACGCAGAGTTTATCAAAGACGGTATATCCCCAGTCAAGCCCTAAAACGAATCCGATATCATAAAAAGTATGATGAATAATCATTGCAAGAATGGCAAAGCCCCTGAGCTCATCAAGCAGCTCAATTCTTCTTGTTTTTTCCTTCATTCTCTCAGCTCCTTTCGGGAATAATTATGAACGCACTCCCAAGAATACACAGGGGACGTTCCTTCGCAGACGGTGCGTCCCCCTGTATTCTTCAGAAAACTATCTGTTAATAATATATCCTATATAAATTTTATTGTAAATAGTATTTTTTTATGTTATGATATTTTCAAATGAGGTTCCCCTCATCCGGCTGCACTGCGTTCAGCCACCTTCCCCCGAGGGGGAAGGCAAAAAGGATTGGAGATTTTATTATGAAAGAATATAATGTTATGCAATACGGCGCTAAGGGCGACGGAATAACAAACGATGCCTTTGCAATCCAGCATGCAATTGATGATTGCGCCAAAAACGGCGGCGGAACGGTTGTTCTACAAAGTGGCAAGGTTTTCTACAGCGATTCAATCCGCCTGAGAGCAAATGTTGATTTGCATATTCAAAAGGGCGCACGCCTTAAGGCAACAAGCAATATAGACGGCTATATCCGCCCGAATAAGCTTATCAACGACCCGAAAACCGCTCTTATCGGCAATCCTGTTACCGGTAAGCCGAGCTTTGTTTTCATCTATGCTTTTGAGGCTGATAACTGCACAATCAGCGGCGAGGGCGTTATTGATGCCAACGGACATTCCTTTGTTCAGCGTAAGGACAGATACTATGTCACAGGCGATTTCTATCCCCGCCCGACTGCAATATATGTTGAAAAGAGCAACCATATAACCTTTAAAGAATTTACGGTTGTTGACGCTCCGTTTTGGACCCTTCATCCCGCAGGCTGCGACGATGTTTTAATCGACAGAATAAGAATTCTCAACGACCTTGATGTTGCCAATTCCGACGGTATCGACCCCGACCACTGCTCAAATGTTCGCATAATCGGCTGTCATATAACCTGCGCCGACGACTGCATTTGCCTTAAGACCTCAAAGGGCAACAGCGAATACGGACCAACGGAGAATGTTGTTATTGATGGCTGTACACTTGTTTCAACCTCCGCAGCTATTAAAATCGGAACCGAGGGCGTTGGCGATTTCAGAAACGTTATTGTTTCAAACTGCGTTATCAGCAAATCAAACCGCGGTCTTTCAATCCAGATTCGTGATGGCGGAAATGTTGAAAATATAACATATTCAAATATCATAATTGAAACACGCCGCTTCTGCCCCGACTGGTGGGGAACGGCTGAGCCTATTGTTATAACAACCTTTAACCGTGATGAAAACACAAAGAGCGGCAAGATTAAAAACGTTCGTTTCTTCAATGTTACGGCAAAGGGCGAAAACGGCGTTTTAATTCACGGCAACGCCGAAAACATAATTGAGGATATAACCTTTGAAAACTGCCAGATAGAGCTTACAAAAACCTCAAAATGGGATTGCGGCTTATATGACCTTCGCCCCTGTCTTGACTGGGGAGTTGAAAGATTCAGCAACTCGGCATTCTTCCTCAGATACGCAAAGAATATTCTTATTGCAAAAACAAAAACTAAATGGGGAAATCTTTGCGAAAGCTATAAACACGCTATCGATGCGGAAAATGTTGAAAACCTCGAGCTTCTTCGCTTTGAAGGAAAGGCAGTCAGCCCCGAGGATGAGGATATCAGATTAAACAATGTTAAATTAGTGAGGTAGGAAAAAATGGTTGAATTAAAAGGATACAAGATTAATTCCGTTTCATTTGAAAACAAGGTTAAAAACGGAACCCAGCTAAAGCTTCAGAATCAGGTTAAATATAATGTTAATTATATAGAAAGCGAAAACAAATGCGTTGGCATACTTGATTTCAGAGTAAGCGATGCGGATATGAATCCCTTCGAAATCAGAATTGAAATGGTTGCTGAATTTGCTTATCAGGAGGGCGATGAAAAGCCCGATATTCATACAGGCAGCTTTGACCAGCTGTTTCCGTTTTTGCGCCAGATTATAAACAGCATAACAACTATGAGCGGTATGCCGGGTCTTCTTATTCCGCTAATGAAACTCAACCGTGATTCCGTTTCAGTTGGAAAGCCAAAGGAGGAGAACGAGGAAAGCTCGCCTTTAAACTAATGGATAATCTATGCGATGAATGCTTCTATAACACCCTTGATGAAGAAAGCGAGGAATATTTTTGCTCGCTGACTCTTGATGAGGATGAATTTGCAAAGCTGCTCTACGAAAAAAGCGAGCAATGCAAATATTTCAGACCCGATATCGGCGAATACGGAATAGTAATAAAGCAGAACTGAGCCTTGCTCAGCTCTGCTTTCTTAATGTAGAATGTAAAGTTTCGCACAAGGGACAGACCCCTGTGCGAATTGGTGCTGCGCACAGCAATTTAATTGCAATATAAACAACAATTTACCCGCTATAAAGTGGGCTATTTTTTGTATAATTTATCACTTTACAATGGTATAAAAAATATAATATAATAAATCTTGTTATTTTTTGGAGGAAGAGGTACAAATATGGCAGTTTTTAAAGCTTTTAAGGCATACCGCCCCGCAAAGGAAAACCAGGCTTTAATTCCCGCTCTCCCCTATGATGTTATGAACACCGAGGAGGCAAGAGAAATGGTTAAGGGCAATCCCCTTTCGTTTCTCCACGTTGATAAAGCGCAGATAGATTTTGAAAAGGGATTCGACCAGTATTCTCAGCAGGTTTACGATAAGGCAAGAGAAAATCTCCTTGCTCTTGAAAACAGCGGAAAAATGATTCAGGATGAACAGCCCTGCCTTTATATCTACCGCCAGGTTATGAACGGAAGAAGCCAGACGGGTATTGTTGGCTGCGCTTCCATTGATGATTATAAAAACAATATCATCAAAAAGCATGAGCACACACTTGCTGTTAAGGAGCAGGACAGAGTTAACCATGTTGACACCTGCGATGCAAACACAGGCCCGATTTTCTTAACCTACAGAAACGACCACGCTATAAACGCCATAGTTAACGAATGGATAAGAAATCATCAAAGCACCTATGATTTCACTTCAAACAATGTTAAGCAAACCGTTTGGGTTGTTGACGATGCAAAAACCGTTGAAGCGCTTCAGGAGCTTTTTGATAAGGTCAGCGCTCTTTATATTGCCGACGGTCATCATCGCTGCGCTTCGGCAGTAAGAGTCGGCGATATGAGAAGGCATGCAAACCCGAACTATACAGGAAACGAAGAATTTAATTTCTTCCTTGCAGTTGCCTTCCCCGATGAAGAGCTTGCAATTATGGACTACAACCGAGTTGTTAAGGATTTGAACGGTCTTTCAAAGAAAGAATATTTTGAAAAAATCAATGAAAGCTTCGAGATTTCTCCCCTCTCCTCACAAACAAAGCCGAGCGAGCGCCACACCTTTGCAATGT
>CAMYWU010000113.1 GCA_947302895.1 uncultured Clostridia bacterium
ACAAAGGAATCGCTTCTCTACCGTGAAATCTTTGAATAGTACTACCCTGAACAGGGAAAAATGATTGTTGATTTCTGGATGCCCAACAAAGAATGGGAGGGCTGCGATGTTAACGACCCGTCAGCACGAGTTCTTTCAAACTACGGCGAGAGCGGTAAGTAATTAATTATCTAATAGGAAGAGAGAATTGCAATGTTAAAAGAAGGACAAATAAGGATTCCGTCTGGCTGTGCGATTGCAGCGATTATAGACAGAAAGGGCGGTCTTATAAACGGCTCTGAAATAATCAAGTCAATTGCGCTTATGCACGACCGTTCAAACGGACTGGGCGGCGGCTTTGCGGCTTACGGAATATATCCCGAACACAAGGATGAATACGCATTCCATATTTTCTATGAAAACAGCGAGGCTCATAAAAAATGCGAGGAGTTTTTATTCAAGCATTTTAATATTGATGCCGCCGAGCGTATTCCTACAAAGCAGGTCGAATCAATAAAAAACGGCCCCGATATCTGGCGTTATTTCGGCAGGGTAAACAGGGTGCGTATGAAAAACTCACGTCTTGATGAGGGAGAATATGTTGTTCAGTGCGTAACGAAGGTTAATTCATCATATGATGGCGCATACATCTTTTCATCGGGTAAAAATATGGGCTGTTTTAAAGCAGTAGGCTATCCCGAGGATGTCGGCGAGTTCTATATGCTCGACCAGTATGATGCGTATCTCTGGACAGCGCACGGAAGATTTCCGACTAACACACCCGGCTGGTGGGGCGGAGCGCATCCGTTTAATATTCTCGACTGGTCGATTGTTCATAACGGCGAAATTTCGAGCTATGATGCAAACAGAAGATATATCGAGCAGTTTGGCTATAAATGCACAATGCAAACCGATACGGAGGTTATTACATATCTTTTCGACCACCTTATCCGCCATCACGGCTTGCCTGCAAATGTTGCGGCAGATGTTTTAACCGCTCCTGAATGGGATGAAATAGACAGAATGGAGCCCGAAAAGAAGGAGTATTTCACAAATCTCCGTGCCATATACAGCGGTGCGCTTGTTAACGGACCGTTTTCGGTTATTCTCGGCTCAAACAAGGGGCTTCTTGCGATTAACGACAGACTTAAGCTGCGTTCTCTGACCGCTGCAACAAAGGGCAGCAGAGCATATTTCGCAAGCGAGGAAAGCGCTATAAGAATTATCTGCCCCGAGCCTGATGAGGTTTGGTCTGTAAGCGGCGCCGACCCTGTTTTTGTTGAGCTTGAATCAGATGAAAAGGAGGATGAATAATGAGTATTAATTTTATCCCCCGAAGATTTACGGTTGTTCGTGATAAGGAGCTTTGCATAAACTGCGGCTGCTGTGTTAGGCAGTGCTCCAACGAATGCCACTATTTTGCAGACGATGAAAAAACCGTTTTGGTTAATTCAAATAACTGCGTTGCCTGTCATCGCTGCGTTGATTTGTGCCCGACGGGCGCACTCAGAATTGAAAAATATGTTTGCGATTACCGTGATAATGCAAACTGGACCCCTCAGTATCAGCAGGAAATCTGCCGCCAGGCTGCAACGGGCGGAGTTCTGCTTTCCGGTATGGGAACTCCAAAGGATTATCCGATTTACTGGGATAAAATCCTGCTGAATGCTTCACAGGTTACAAACCCTTCAATCGATCCGCTTCGTGAGCCGATGGAAATCAGAACAATCCTCGGCAGAAAGCCCGAAAAAATCGAGGTTGAGAAAAAGGGCAAGTCAACTGTTAAAATGCCGCCCCAGATTATTCTTGAAACTCCGATAATGTTTTCTGCGATGAGCTTCGGCTCAATCAGCCTTAACGCCCAGAAAACGCTTGCAATGGCGGCTAAAAACCTTGGAACGCTGTTTAATACAGGCGAGGGCGGACTTCATCCCGACCTTGAAGAGTATACGGATTATGCAATTGTTCAGGTTGCTTCGGGACGTTTTGGAGTACATAAGGAATATCTTCAAAGCGCAAGATTTATTGAAATCAAAATCGGCCAGGGCGCAAAGCCCGGTATCGGCGGACATCTTCCGGGTGAAAAGGTTAATGTTGAGGTTTCAAACGCAAGAATGATTCCCGAGGGAAGCGATGCAATTTCACCCGCACCCCACCACGATATTTATTCAATCGAGGATTTGCGCCAGCTTATCTGGTCGCTCAAACAGGCGACTGATAACAAAAAGCCCGTTTCGGTTAAAATCGCTGCTGTTCATAATGTTGCGGCGATTGTTTCGGGCTGTGCAAGAGCGGGCGCCGATATTGTTGTTATCGATGGTTTCAGAGGCGGAACGGGCGCCGCTCCTACAAGAATCAGGGATAATGTTGGTATTCCTGTTGAGCTTGCGCTTGCAAGCGCCGACCAGCGCCTTCGTGATGAGGGAATACGTTCAAAGGTTTCGCTTGTTGCAGCAGGCTCGTTCAGATGCTCTGCGGATATTGTTAAGGCAATTGCGCTTGGCGCAGATGCGTGCTACTGTGCTTCGGCTCCGTTGATTGCAATGGGCTGCCATATGTGTCAGACCTGCAACACGGGTAAGTGCAACTGGGGTATTGCAACTCAGTGCCCCGAGCTTACAAAGCGCCTTAATCCCGATATTATGCACGAAAGAGTTGAAAACCTCATTAATGCATGGAACCACGAGATTAAAGAGATTATGGGCGGAATGGGAATTAACTCAATTGATTCTCTACGTGGAAACAGACTTATGCTCAGAGGACTCGGCTTGAATGAAAAAGAGCTTGAAATCCTCGGAATCAAACACGCAGGCGAATAGGGGGTAATGCTATGAAAAGAGTATATGCAAAAGAAGAGCTTTGCCTTAACTGCCGCCTTTGCGAGGTTTACTGTAAAACCGCCCACTCAAAGTCAAAGGACGTTTTAAAGGCGAATAAATATGAAGAGCCCGCACCCGTTTCAAGAATAACTGTATGCGGCGATAATATGCTTTCGGCGGCGGTTAGTTGCCGTCATTGCGAAAATCCGAAATGCGTTGAAGCCTGCATAACGGGCGCAATGCAAAAGGATGAAAAAACGGGCGTTGTATCCGTTGATGAAAGCAAGTGCATCGGCTGTATGACCTGCCTTGCAGTTTGTCCGTTCGGATGCATTAAAACAGGAAAATTTGCAGTTAAATGCGATTTATGCCAGGGCGAGGATGAGCCCGCCTGCGTTAAAAACTGCCCGAACCGTGCGCTTGTATATGTTGATTTGGGAGGTGCTGAATAATGAAATATCTTATTATCGGCGCTTCTGCGGCAGGGCTTGCCTGCGCCGAGCAAATCAGAAAAGAGGATAAAAACGGAAGCATTACAATTCTAACAAAGGAAAAATATCTTCCCTACAGCAGACCATTGATAAGTTATTATCTTAAGGGCGTTGTTAAGGAAAGGAATATGCTTCTTCGTAAGCCCTCGTTTTATAAGGAAAAGGGCATTGAAATTGTTAATTCTTGCGAGGTAAGGGCAATAGATACCGCATCTAAAACCGTTAAGGCGGGAAGAAAAACATATGAATATGATAAGCTTTGTATCTGCACGGGCTCAAAGCCCTTTATTCCGCCGATGAAAAACGTTCAGGGCAAGGAAAATGCCTTAACCTTTCTCGACCTTGAAAGCACTAAAGCTGTTAAGGCTCAGGCGAATGAAAACACAAGAGCGGTTGTTATCGGCGCAGGTCTTATAGGAATGAAGGCGGCTGAAGGACTTTCAAAAATCTGCAGGAGCGTTGATGTTGTTGAGCTCTCACCGAGAATACTTCCTTCAATTCTTGATGCGAAATCCTCAAAGGGCGTTAAGAAATATATTGAAGAAAAAGGAAATATAAAATTCCACCTCGGAGATACGGTTGACCAGGCTAAAAGCAGGGGCAAAAAAATAACTGCCGTTGTTCTCAGCAGCGGCAGGGAGCTTAAATGCGATTTGCTCATTGTTGCAGTTGGCGTTCGTCCCGAAACCGAGCTTGCCGAAAAAGCAGGCATTCAGGTTGAAAGGGGAATTGTAACCGATTTTGAAACTATGCAAACAAGCAACAGCGATATTTATGCAGCAGGCGACTGCACTGTTTCAAATGATATGCTTGACGGCTCAAAGAAGATTATTGCGCTCTGGGTGAACGCTGTTCAGCAGGGCAGGGTTGCAGGAAGCAGAATGGCAGGCGGCAGCGAAAGCCTTGGCGGCTCGTTTGCGGTTAATGCAATTGATTTCTACGGCTTGCGTATTTGCACCTGCGGACTTATCAATGCTTCGGGCGAGCAATACAGGGATGTTATAAAGCATAATGACGATAAGTATAAGCGCCTGATTTTTGAAGGCAATAAGCTTGTTGGTTTCGTTTTGATTAATTCAAGCGAAAATGCCGGAATCTATACAAGCCTTATTGAAAATCAAACCGATTTAACCGAGCTTATCGGCGATATAACCGAAACACCCTCGCTGTTTATGTTTGAAAAAGCCGTAAGGCAATCAAAGCTGAAAGGAGAACTTGAATAATGAGTATTGTTGCAGGACTTCGCAGATATGAAGAAATAAACAAGGAAGTTAAGCAAGAGCTTCTTTCAAAAAGCAAGGCTGTTGTTAAGGATGTTAACGGCCAGAGATATATCGGCTGTGCGCTTGATAAGGGCAAAACCGTTGAGATTTACGGAACAGCGGGCAACGATTTAGCCTGCTATCTGAATGGCGGAAGAGTTGTTCTTTTCGGCAACGGTCAGGATGCAGTAGGAAATACGATGGGCGGCGGTGAAATTATCATACACGGTCATACGGGCGACGCCCTCGGCTACGGTATGAGGGATGGACAGATATATATACGTGATAATGTTGCCTGCCGCGGCGGAATACATATGAAGGAATTTCGCAGTATGAAGCCCGTTCTTGTTATCGGCGAAAATGCAGGCTCGTTCCTCGGCGAATATATGGCTGGCGGAACAATTGTTTTGCTCGGGCTCAACCTCAAAAGAGGGGATAAGCTTTTCGGAACCCATTGCGCTTCGGGTATGCACGGAGGAAAAATCTTTATTCGAGGCACTTTCCCTAAGGAAAATCTTTCGCCGAATATAAAGGTTGTAAGCTTAAATGAAGAGGATAAAAAGGAGCTTTCAGCCTATGTTAAAAACTATTGCAAATATTTCGGTGAGGATTTTGAAAGCGTTATGGCAAAGCCGTTCAGAAAGCTAATACCCGCAACCTCAAGACCCTATGCCGATTTATACACGCCCAATTAAGCAAAAAGATAACCGCAGAAGATTCTTCTGCGGTTTGTTTTTTATTCAACATCTTCAGCTTCAACCTCAACGTCTTCGCCCTTGGTTTCCATATTGCTGAAAAATTCCTTTGCTTTATCCT
>CAMYWU010000114.1 GCA_947302895.1 uncultured Clostridia bacterium
AATCACGAACTCCGTCTATCGCTCTAATTGTTCGGAGCATAACGGGAGCACCGATATATTTAAGAAAATGCTCTTTTCTCGTAAGCTCTCTTTCAACTCCCGGGGAAGCAACCTCGAGCATATAGCTCTGAGCTATCGGGTCTGCTTCATCAAGTGGGGAAGAAATTGCATGGGTTAAATCAACACAATCATCAATGCTGACTCCGCCCTCTTTATCTATGAATATTCTGAGATACCATTCGCTTCCCTCCTTTGCAAAGCGAACATCCCAGATTTCAAGCCCGAGCTCCTTTGCATAGGGGGTAATGATTTCCTCAACCTTTTTAACGGTATTCGGTTTTGCCATACAATCACCTGCTTTTCAGTTTGGATGGTGGAGGGTGGAGAGTAAAGTTTCGGGTCGCTTCGCTCCGATTATAATTGTTTGAGCGCAGCGAGTAACCACAACTCCACACTCCACACTCCACTCTTCACTCTAATAAAAAGCGGCGGAGCGTTTGCCCCACCTCACTTTGGTTTGTATTCTTACTAAAGCCTATTATATATAATAAAAATTATTTGTCAAGAATTTTTTTCATTTTCTTGATTTGCGCAGTATTAAATAGTATAATAGCCATAATCAATTTTAATTTGGAGCAGTATGCAAAATGAAAAATATGATATCCCCTTCAATACTCGCAAGCGACTATGCAAATCTTGAAAGCGAGCTTAAAAGAATAAATCATTCGGATTTGATTCATATTGATGTTATGGACGGGCATTTTGTTCCAAACATAACAATCGGCGCTCCCGTTGTTAAGGCGCTTAAAAGGGTTTGTGATATTCCCTTTGACGTTCATCTTATGATAAGCAATCCTATTGATTATGTTGAGGATTTTGCTGAGGCCGGAGCGGATATAATCTGTTTTCATACCGAAAGCAGCAGCGACACTGCGCAAACAATTGATAAGATTCTCTCCCTTGGGAAAAAGGCAGCACTTGCAGTTAAACCGAATACCGGAATTGATGAGGTTCTTCCCTTCCTCGACAAGCTTTCAATGGTTCTTGTTATGACGGTTGAGCCAGGTTTTGGCGGCCAGAGCTTTATGCATGAGGTTATGCCGAAAATCGAAAAAATCAGGGAAAAAAACAGGGATATTGATGTTGAGGTTGACGGCGGAATAAACGAAGAAACCGTTAAAATTGCGGCAAAAGCAGGAGCAAATGTTTTTGTTGCCGGCTCGGCTGTTTTCAAGGCAGAAACGCCTAATGAAATGATTGATAAACTCAGAACCAATGCGGATTTATAAACTGAAATGAAGAAAAGAAAACGATTTTATAACGATAAAAAGCGAAATCAGAAATGGACCGAAGAAGAAAAGGGCAGAAAAATAGATTTCGCAGATAAGTATATTGAGGGCGCCGGCTCTTCAAGCAAATACGATTCAAAGAAAAGCACGAGCGCCCAGAGCGTTGCCATAAAAAAATCCAAGAAGCAAAAGCGCATTAAAAGGCTTATTATTGCCGTAATGTGTTTAGCGCTCATCGGAGTTGGCTATACGGGTATGGATATTTATATGACGCAAAAAGCAGGCGCATATAAAAACAGCATTTCAAAGCCGCAAGAAGAAGCGGTTATGCAGGATATAAGCCTGAGCTTTTCCGCATATAAAACAGACAGCATCAGCCTTGATTCCTCGGTTATGCTATCCTCAGTTATAAACGATACCGCCTCACTCGGCTTTACTTCGATTGCCTTTGATGCCAAGAGGAGCGACGGAACAATCGGCTATGCTTCAAAGCTTGCCGCTGTTGATACATACAGTGCGCTTTCCTCGCCTGCTTCAAAGCCCCAGGCTTCAATAAAGGCGCTGATTGCAAACGATTTGCTCCCCATCGCAATTGTTTCCTGCTATAAGGACAATGTTGCACCGGGCTACATAACAGAGGCGGCAATAAAAACAAACGACGGCAAGCTGTATAAGGACGAGGAGTCAAACACCTATCTCAACCCCGACAGCGAGCTTGCATATCAGTATATTAAAGATATTATCAGCGAGCTTTCCTCAATGGGAATAAGCGTTTTCGTGCTCAGCGATACCTCTCTTCCCGAAGAGCTTTCCGAAAGCTATGCAGACGGCTTTGAGGCAATTTCAAAAAAGCTCTATGCCGATATCGGAGGAAATATAAAGCTGCTTGAAGCTGTTGATGTTTCTCTTAAGGGAATTGACGCTTCAACGGGCAAGCTCTCAAGCGCTGCTATAAAAGAGGAAATCAGCAAATTTGATAAAATTGATAAAAACAAAACCTATCTTATAACCTCATCAATTGAGAGCAAAATACTTATTGAACAGCTTGCAAAAAACAATATTACAAGCTATATTATAACGCAATAGAATTTGGGATACCGCAAGCATTCCCCCTTCCCCTCGAGGGGAAGGCTAATATAATAATTTGATTTAAAGGGGTGATATTCGTGGAAATGGAAGAAATGCTTGAAGAACTCGTTGAAACGATAAAGGAACACTATGAAAAGCGAGAATTCAGTCAGATAAAAACTATTCTCAGCGAGCTTAATCCTGCGGATATCGCTGTTTTGCTCGAGGAATTTCCCGAAAACCAGAGCCTTCTGCTTTTCAGACTTCTTCCAAAAGAGGAAGCGGCAGATACCTTCGTTGAGCTTGAGCCCGACACACAGGAAGCTCTCATCCACGGTATTACGGATAGCGAGCTTCGTGAGGTGCTTGATGAGCTCTACCTCGACGATACTGTTGACGTTATCGAGGAAATGCCCGCAACGCTTGTTAAGCGTATTTTGAGAAACACCGACCCTGAAACAAGAAAATCAATTAACGCCCTTCTGAAATATCCCGATGATTCAGCGGGCTCAATTATGACCCCCGAATTTGTTGACCTCAAAAAGGATATGACGGTTGAGGATGCTTTTAAGCGAATCAGAAGAACGGGTGTTGATAAGGAAACAATTTATACCTGCTATGTAACCGACGCTCAGCGCCACCTTTTAGGCGTTACAACTGTTAAAGAGCTTCTGCTCCACGACTACGACGACCTGATTGAAGAGTTCATGGAAACAAACGTTATCCATGTTAACACTCTCGACGACCAGGAGGTTGCAGCTCAACAGCTCAGCAAGTATAACTTCCTTGCCCTTCCCGTTGTTGATATGGAAGAACGTCTTGTTGGTATCATCACCATCGACGACGCTATCGACGTCATCGAGGAAGAGAACACCGAGGATATCCAGAAGATGAACGCTATGCTCCCAACGGAGAAAACTTATCTTAAAACCTCGGTTTTTGAAACCTGGAAAAGCCGTTTTCCATGGCTGCTTTTGCTCATGGTTTCGGCAACCTTCACGGGCTCGATTATAACCGCCTTTGAGGATAAGCTTGCAGCGCTTACAATTCTGACTGCATTTATCCCGATGCTTATGGATACGGGCGGTAACTCGGGCGGTCAGGCAAGCGTTACGGTTATTCGTGCGATGAGCCTCGGCGAGGTTAATTTCAAGGATTATTTCCGTGTTATCTGGAAGGAAATCAGAGTTGGTATTGTTTGCGGACTGACTCTTGCAGCGGTTAATTTCCTTAAAATCTGGTTCATTGATAAACTCGCTTTTCAAAACGACGAAATAACGCTCATAATCGACCTTGCAATCTGCTTAACCCTTGTTGTTGAGATTGTTTTTGCAAAGTTTATCGGATGTTCGCTGCCCATGCTTGCAAAGAAGCTCGGTTTCGACCCCGCAGTTATGAGCTCGCCGTTTATCACAACAATAGTTGATGCGGTTTCGCTCCTTGTTTTCTTCGGAATTTCAAGCGCAGTTATACCGCAATTAAGATAGCATGGCTATCTTAACCGTCACGCGCCACGCGCCACGCGTTGCAAGTCGTCTGGTCGCTTCGCTCCGATTATTTTATTGTCCGAGCGCAGCGAGAAACCAAGAACGCGCCACGCGAAACGCGCCATGCGTTGCAAGTCGTCTGGTCGCTTCGCTCCGATTATTTTATTGTCCGAGCGCAGCGAGAAACCAAGAACGCGCCACGCGAAACGCGAAACGCGAAACTTAATTTACAAGCGCCATCATCAATGGTGCTTGTTTTTATTTACATAATCGTTACATTGTTTACATAAAAATAACATAAAACTCTTGCATAATGCTTCATAAAGTTATATTATTAATATAACTATGCAAATCAAAAACTTACCATATAAGGAGTAACGGCCGTGATTGAATTTAAGGATGTTACAAAAATATACGGCAGCAACGATAATGTTAATATCAAGATTGAAGACGGCGAATTCGTTTTCATCGTTGGTGCATCGGGTGCGGGCAAGAGCACCTTTTTAAAGCTGATTATGAATGAGGAGAAGCCCACCGACGGCGAGGTTGTTGTTAACGGATATTCCTCGGCAACCCTCAAGAAAAGAAAGATTCCCTACTACCGCAGAACGATGGGTATTGTTTTCCAGGATTTCAGAATCATTCCGAAAATGAGCGTTTATGATAATGTTGCATTCGCAATGCGAGTTATCGGCGCTAAGGAAAAAGATATAAGAAAAAGAGTTCCCTATATCCTTCAGCTTGTTGGTCTTTCAAAGAAGGCACGTTCAATGCCAAACGAGCTTTCGGGCGGTGAGCAGCAGAGAGTTTCTCTTGCAAGAGCGCTTGTTAACAACCCCGACCTCATTATTGCCGATGAGCCCACGGGAAATGTTGACCCCGAAATGAGCCACGAAATTGTTGACCTTCTTACAAAAATCAACAACAGCGGAACAACCGTTGTTATGGTAACCCACGAGCATGAGCTTGTTCGCTCCTTCCAGAGAAGAGTTATTGTTATTCAGAACGGACGAGTTGTTTCCGACACACCCGACCCGACCTTTGCTCAGTTCAGAACGGAAAAGCACGAAGAGGTTACCGATATGTTCTACTATGAGGAAGAGGTTAAGCAGGAGGATGTTGCCGAAGTATTTGACAACCTTGAAAACATAGTAAACTCAGAGGAAGAAAACGGAGGTGAGCAGTAATGACAGGTTCCAGCTTCAGATATCTTATTAAGGAAGGCTTCAGAAACACCTGGACAAACCGTATGATGAGTATTGCATCTATCTGCGTATTGCTTTCCTGCCTTGTTCTTATCGGCTCGGCTTCAATGATTTTCCTCAACATCGATTCCCTTGTTGATAGAATTGAAGATGAAAACGTTATCATGGTTTACATAAAAGATGATACAACCGATGCTCAGATTGAAGAAATGGGCAAAAAAATCACTGCAATGAGCAATGTTGACAAGCTTGA
>CAMYWU010000115.1 GCA_947302895.1 uncultured Clostridia bacterium
TTCTCTCCACGGAGCGATGATTGTCATATCAGGAGCAAATGCCTTGATAGCAAGCTCGAAACGAACCTGGTCGTTGCCCTTTCCTGTACAGCCATGGCAGATTGCATCCGCATTTTCTTTAATTGCAATCTCGGCAAGCCCTTTTGCAATGCACGGACGAGCGTGGGAGGTTCCTAAAAGATAGCTTTCATACTCAGCGCCTGCTTTAAGACAGGGGAAAATATAGTTTTCAACATAATCCTCTTTCAAATCGAGAACATATAGCTTGGAAGCTCCTGTTGCAATCGCTTTTTCCTCAAGTCCGTCAAGTTCAGTGCCCTGACCAACATCGCCTGAAACAGCGATAACCTCGCAGTTGTTGTAGTTTTCCTTGAGCCAGGGGATGATTATTGATGTATCAAGTCCGCCTGAATATGCGAGAACAACCTTTTTGATGTCTTTCTTTGCCATAGTGATTACTCCTTCGTTTGTTAAGTTGGGATAATTATATCATTATATATACAATTTGCAATAGAAAACGCCAAAGTTTGTATGTTTATGCAAAAATCAAGCGTATTTATTATGAATTATGTATAATTTCACAAAAACTAATGCATAAAACGAATAAATATACAAAAATGCAACACCTTTAACGATTAGAACAAAAACGTCAATTGTAAATAAATTGTAAATAATTTATTATATTTTTTTCTAAAATATATTGATTTTTGTTTTTATATATGCTAATATAAAATCGTTAAATTAGTTTAATGGGATAATTCTGCCCATTAACTCATAACAAGCGCTAATCCGTTGTCAGCATCAGGCGGATTTGCGCAATTAACGGAGGTAATAATATGAAGAAAATGTCAAAGAGATTGTTAGCAGTTCTTCTTTCGGTAGTTATGGCAATACCAACGCTGCTGGTTGTGCCTTTTGCCGCAGAAGCTGTAACAGAGTGGACTCCGGTTGCTTCATCGGATTTCACACAGGCTAATGCCGTTTCAAACGGCAGTATCGGTCAGGTTCCGACCTATGAGGGTCAGGGAAGCGCAATGACATGGACAACAGGCTGTTGGACAGGCAATGGCGAAGTTTCCAAGTCTTCGGACGGTGCTCTTTATATTCCCGACGGCTATCTCTATCTTACAGGATATGAGGGCGGAGCAGTTCCGATTAAAGACTCATCAAACTGGAAAATAGAATTCGGATTCAGATTTAAGGACGTACAGGAAAACGGTAACCATGTTGCATACGGTTATTACGCTGATGAAGAGCATTGCTTTATCAAGATGTATAACGGAACAGCAGCTCTTTCAGCTCCCGAAAATGCACTTCATGATGCATGCTACTTTGAACAGAACGCAAACGGTCAGTGCTACGCAGGCAGCTACACCGTTGGCGATGGCGTTGAAAATCCGGACAACGCTGTTTGCCCGGGTTCAAAGAACTTAAATGCTGGCGAAGACTATAAGTACGTTGCAGAATTTTCAGACGGAATATTCAAGGCATATATTCAGGATGAAAACGGCGCTTACGTTCAGTTCATCAATGAAACCGACGATGCAAACTTCATCAATGCGCTTTCAAACACCTCTGCTGTAAACAGCATTAAGATTGGTGATGATGATAACAGCGCATACTACAGAAGCCTTGAATACAGATATATTGTTTTCTCAACAGGTGTTAAAACAGGCACTATTGAAGACGATATGAAGGAAGCTATCGAGCTCTATGAAACAAAAATGGGTGGCGATGCTTTCACAGGTATGACCGAAGCATATGATGCTTATGTTGCGGCAAATAAGATTTATGATGCTTGGAAATACGGCGACGGAACTGTTACAGACGAGCAGTTAGTTGCAGCAACAAAGAATCTCAGAAGCAAGAGCGTTGCTATGAAGCAGTGGGTATATGCAGGTACAGACGGCGTTACTCCTGAGAAATGGTATGACGGCGACTCTGCAAGCAGTTCAATTGCTGCTTCTCGAGGAGTAGCAAATGTTCTTTACTGGCAAGCTCCCTCACAGGTTGCAAGCAATTCAGCTTCAGATGTAAGAATTGATATCTGGGCTCCTTCAAGAACAGTTCTTCTTTTGGACGGTGTTAAAACTCCTGCAATGCCTATTATGGCTTTTGCAGTTATGACTGCACAAAAGACAAGAAATGTTTATCATCTTTATCCCTGTGTTTCAACAAGCGACGCAACAAACAGCTCAACCTTCAAGCTTGGTGTGTCAAGTACCAATCCTGATTGGTACGGACATAGTAACACATGGGATTTCACCCGTGACTGGACCTGGGGTATTCAGGAAGGTAATCAGGATGCAATGGTTAAGGGTGTATCAGGTGATGATGCCAATAAAAAGCTTAATCTTAAGAGAAATAGAGGTACATACTATTGGGCATCAATGGCAAATGTTCTCAGATTTGAAGGAAACCAGACAGCTGCTACTCAGACTTATTCTAATCTTGCATGGCATCGTTTGACAGGTGATCAGGCTAGTGATAATGGATTCTTTACAACAAACAACAGCATTACTGTTGTTAACTATAAGAAGCTTCTTGATAAAATTAACAGTGCTTCAAATCTTAACACAATCAACGTTGCTGAGGATACATATACTCAGGGCGGTTTAAGAAGCCTTTTTGTTGCATATGACCAGGCAACATCAATTGATATTAATAGTTTTGATTACAGCAGTGATTCAGGTGTTTCTGCAGCAGGCACTGCAATCGACAATGCAGTTGCAGCATTTGAAAGCGCAACCGTAACCGAGGATGTTTCGGGCTACGATGCTCTTCGTAAGGCTATTGCAGCAAAGCAGGTTACCTACAGAGGCGGCTCCGAGGGCTATACCGAGGAATCCTGGGCAGCATTTGCAGAGGCTTATGAAGCTGCAGAGGCTATTTTCACAAACATTCAGACAACGGGCTATAACGACGGTGCAAATGCAAAAGCAAAGGCAGATGCACTTAATGCAGTTGAGCCTGTAACAAATGTTGAAAAGGTTGATTCAACAGAGCTTGAAATTGCAATCAATGAAGCTGCTGCTGCAATTTCAAACAGAACAATGTTCACAACAGCTTCCTATGATGCTTCAAATATCGCAGCGGTTGTTGAGGCTGCTAAAAACGCTGTTTGGGGCGCTGCTTCAAATTATCCTAACGCTAAATTTAAGCTTGACCTCAGCGATGATAATACAGCAATCGTTGAAGCACAGTATGACTTTGTAAAGGCTGCAATCTTTGCGCTTAAGATAGATAAGAATACAACTGTTTCTTCTGCTTCAGAGCATTCTATGATATCTGCAATTGCAGCAGCTGCTAACTACTCTTCAGAGGACTATGGCAACTATTCAGACCTTGCAACTGCAGTTAATGCTGCAAACAACTTCTCAACTTCTGTTAACACTCTTACAGAAGGCTGTGTTACAGAGAAAATTGCAGAATATAAAACCAAGGTAAGAGCTATTATTAATGCTATTAACCTCCTTCGTCCCGCTTTTGATAAGATTACAAACGGAACATGGGGAAGCTACAGCGGTAATGTTTCAACTGAAATTCTTTCACAGGAAGACGAAAAGAACCCCTCTTGGAGACTTAAGTTTATCAGAAACAACAATGTTGTTGTTTTCAGAACCGAATATGATGCTTATACCATCAACCTCGGAGATGCAGCTTTCGAATGGTTTACATTATCAAAATTTGACGCAGACCTTGATTCAATCAATCTGTATGATGAAAGCACAGAAAATGAGCTCGGCGAAATTTCCGATGCGAAGACAAGCGGAAATATCTTCGGCAGCGAGCCGGGTGCGGCAACGCTTCCGAATCCCGATGCTTATCCCGGAATGCTTTCTGCTTCAACAGAGGAAAACAGCACATATAAAGTAACTAATTTAACTGTTACATCTTCTTCCACCGATATGCTCGGAAGAGATAACGATGGTAATAGTGTAAATGATAATTCATTCCTCTTCGATGAGGTTCTTTCAAGAACAAATGGTGCAGAAACAACAGCACGTACCGGTACTGTAAGTGCTAAACAGGGAACAACCTATATTAGCGCAAATCTTTCACTTTCAGTTCCCAGAGAGGCTAAGAAAACTCTTTCTGCAACAACTCTTCCTGAATTAACAGAGCATACAATTTCTTCAAATATCGGTATGGTATACATCTGGAAGACCCAGCCCGTTGTTCAGAAGTTTGTTGGTTATTCACATAACAGAACTCCTTATACTCAGACAACTTATATTATGAATATTGCTCCTCTTATGGAACTTATTTCAAAAGCAAGAGAGTATGAGGGCTTAGAGCAGAATTATCAGAAGAGCGCATGGACAACATTTGCAGTAGCTCTCTCTGCAGCAAGAGCTGATATGGATTACGGCACAATGACCGCTTCCGAAATTGAAAGCGCTTGCCAGACAAGATACACAAATCTTTGGGATGCATGGGATACTCTTAAGAAATCACCTGCAGCAACAAATTCAAGCATTAAAGCTGTAGTTGAAAACGAAGAAATCGGCGATATCTACAAAGCTGATAACAAGGACGGTAGATGGTCGGCAGCTCGCTGGGCAACCTTCAAGGATGCATATGAAACAGCAGCAGGCGTTATTGCAACAAATGCAAAGTATTCCGATGCTAACGTTCGTGATTACTCAACAAGTGAGCAGAGCGCAATTGACGCATATGCAACAGCTGTAACAACAGCATATAACGACCTTGCAACATACGGTCCTCGTGCAGATTTCACAGCACTTGAAAATGCTGCATCACGCACAGGCTATGAAGCGCTTGAGGATGATGTATATACAGCTTCTTCACTTGCTGAAGTAGCAACAGCACTTGCAGATGCAAGCGAGTTCCCGTATCTCAATATGACTCAGGAACAGAGAAATGCTGTATACAGCGAAACAGCTGATATTCAGGCAATCGCAGCAGAAGTAACAAAGGTTGAAGAGCTTTATGAGAATACTCCTGTTGCTGCAACAGTTGATGCTGCAGCACTTGAAGCAGCTCAGACTCTTGCAAAATCATCAATTAAAGACCCCGATGCATACGGAAATATTGATGAAATCAAGGCACTTATTGATGCAACAACCATCAATGAAGAGGTAACAATCTACGGAAGCTATAAGGTTTCAGGTATCAGCTATGAAAATCAGGATGAGCTCAACGCAGCTGTTGAAGCGCTTCTTGACGGACTTACCGCAAAGACCTATACTGTTTCGGTTGTTGATGAAAACGGAAATGCACTTGACGCTGCATTCGAGGATATGGACGGCAATGTTCTTGTTACA
>CAMYWU010000116.1 GCA_947302895.1 uncultured Clostridia bacterium
TCTGGAATGGAAATTTCGCCGAGACCGAGGCGGGGTCCGCTTGCAAGCCATCTTACGTCATTTGCAATCTTAAGGCAATCCGCCGCCAGCGCTTTTATTGCTCCGTGGGCAAAAACAAGCTCATCCTTTGAAGTGAGCGCATGGAATTTATTTTCAGCAGAAACAAAATCCTTGCCCGTTATATCACTTACCGCTCTTGCTACCGCTTCATCAAAGCCTTTTGGAGCATTCAAGCCCGTTCCGACAGCAGTTCCGCCAAGGGCAAGCTCTTTGAGCGCCTGAGCGCCGCTTTTTAGCATTTTAATATCCTTTTCAAGACTTGAACGCCAGCCGCTTATCTCCTGAGAAAAAGCAATCGGGGTTGCATCCTGCAAATGAGTTCTTCCGCTTTTAACAATGCCCTCATTCTCTTCTTCAAGGCGTTTGAAGGTATCAATAAGGGTCTGAACGGCGGGAATTATTCTGTTTTCAATTCCGATAACTGCTGCTATACTCATCGCAGTCGGGAAGGTATCATTTGAGGACTGGCTCATATTAACATCATCATTCGGATGGAGGAGCTTTTTGCCTGCAATCTCGTTGCCTCGGTTTGCAACAACCTCGTTGACATTCATATTGCTCTGAGTACCCGAGCCCGTCTGCCATACAACAAGCGGAAAATGCTCTGAAAGCTCGCCGCTCATAATTTCATCGCACGCGTTTGAAATTGCGCTGAGCTTTTCGGAAGTCATTTTTTCAGGCTTAAGAGCACTGTTTGCAACAGCAGCAGCCTTTTTAAGAACACCGAAAGCATAGATAATCTCGCTCGGCATTGTTTCAATACCCGAGCCGATTTTGAAGTTTTCAAAGCTTCTCTGGGTCTGAGCTCCCCAGTATTTATCTTCGGGAACCTTAACCTCACCCATTGAGTCGTGTTCAATACGGTAATTCATAGTATCAAGCCTTTCAGATAAAATTGATATTTGAGAATTGAGAATTGAGAATTTCGGGAGGGCTGTGCCCTCGCCCATTTATAATCAGGTGCGGATGTGCCGCCCTGAATTTTCCATTCTCCATTTTCAATTTTCAATTAATACTTCTTAAGCTGTTCCTCATCAAAGCTCTCAAGGAATTCATCATATGTTCCCTTGAGTTCAACATACTTATCGCCGGAAATTTCAATAATTCTGTCGGCAATGGTCTGGATAAACTGATGGTCGTGGGAAGTAAATAAAACTGTTTCAGGATAACGGATAAGTCCGTCGTTAAGCGCAGTGATTGATTCAAGGTCGAGATGGTTTGTGGGCTCATCAAGAATAAGAACATTTGCGCCGCTGAGCATCATTTTGCAAAGCATACAGCGAACTCTTTCGCCTCCCGAAAGAACATTCGCCATTTTGAGCGCTTCATCGCCGCTGAAAAGCATTCTTCCGAGCCAGCTTCTTATATCCGCCTCGAGCTGATAATCCGTATACTGTCTCAGCCAGTCAACAAGGTTGAGCTCAACGCCGTCGAAATATGCCGAGTTATCGGAGGGGAAATAGCTCTGGGTTGTTGTAACTCCCCATTTATATGAGCCCTCATCAGGCTCCATTTCACCCATAATTATTTTAAAGAGCGTTGTTTTTGCAACAACGTCGCTTCCAACAAAGGCAACCTTCTCCCTCGGATGGATAACAAATGAAACATCATCGAGAACCTTTCTGTCGCCAATGGTTTTTGTTAAATGGTCAACTCTGAGAAGGTCGTTACCGCATTCTCTGTCGGGCTTAAAGTCAACATACGGAAAACGGCGTGAGGATACGGGCATTTCAATCATTTCAAGCGCATCAAGCTGCTTCTTTCTGCTTGTTGCCTGCTTTGATTTTGCAGCATTTGCAGAGAAACGGTTGATGAAATCCTGAAGCTCCTTAATCTTCTGCTCGTTCTTTTTGTTCTGGTCCTTCATCTGGCGCTGACGCATCTGGGTATATTCATACCAGAAATCGTAGTTACCTGTGTAAAGCGTGATTTTACCAAAGTCAACATCGCAGATATGGGTGCATACCTTGTTTAAGAAATGACGGTCGTGGGAAACAACGATAACTGTATTTTCAAAATCAAGAAGGAAGTTTTCAAGCCATCTGATAGCTGATAAATCAAGGTGGTTTGTGGGCTCGTCAAGAAGAAGAATGTCGGGATTGCCGAAAAGCGCCTGAGCAAGCAAAACCTTAACCTTCAAATCAGAGGGAAGCTCAGCCATTTTCATAAAATGATATTCATCCGAAACACCGAGCTTATTGAGCATGAATTCAGCATCACTCTCGGCTTCCCAGCCGCCTAAATCAGCAAACTCAGCCTCAAGCATACCTGCACGAATACCGTCATCCTCGGAGAAATCCTCTTTCATATAAAGGGCATCCTTCTCCTCCATAATCTCAATAAGGTGGGGGTTGCCCATAAGAACGGTTCTTACAACCTCATATTCATCATAGGCAAAGTGGTCCTGCTTAAGAACGGAAAGTCTTTCGCCCGGGGTTATATGAATTTCGCCCTTGCTCGGCTCAAGGTCGCCGCTTAAAACCTTGAGAAAGGTTGATTTTCCTGCGCCGTTTGCGCCGATTATGCCATAGCAGTTGCCTGCGGAAAAGGTTACGTTAACTCTTTCAAAAAGCGCCCTTCCGCCAAACTGAACTGAAATATTATTAGCCTGAATCATAAAATGCCCTCCTGTATTTCTGAAACCGCAAGTATTCTAACACACTATTATAATAAATACAAGTCAGTTATATTATATTTAAGTTGACAAAATATATAAATTATGTTAATTTCAAGTTGAGTTTATTAGTCAGGTGAGCATATGACCAATGCAATAATGAAAATTGAAAAATTCGAGCTGTGCGGCTATGTTGCGGATATAGCTGTTTCATTTATGCCCGAAAACAAGGTTGATTCGCCAAGAATCAGCATAATTTTCGAGGGCTCTGATGAGGACCGCAGAATACCGATGAAAACCGAGCTTAAGGACGGAAAAATCATAGGCTTCGGCAAATACGATACCTCGCAGGTTTTCTATGGAGCAACTCCGAAACAGGTTAAAATCTCCTTCGTTTTCAGCGACGCAAGGGATAACGGCAAAAGATATGATACCGATTTAAGCGTTGACGGCATAAAGCGCAGAAGATTTCTGAATTTCATAAAACAAACAAAGCACGAAAAGATAAAAACCTTTGTTGATATTGCTCTTAACACGCTTGCCCTTCCATTCAGGGCGCTTCCGATTAAGAAAAACCGTATTTCGTTTTTCTCAAACCGCACCGATAAACCGACGGGAAATCTTAAAGCAGTTTATGATGCTGTAGGTGATATTCCGAATGCTGATACCCGCCTTGTTTGCAAAAAGGGCGGCGCAAAGGGAACGCTCGGAGTTTTATTTAAATTCCTTCATCTCTATATGACCTCAAGGGTTGTTTTTGTTGATGACTACTATCATCTCATAAGCTATGTAAAAAAGAAGAAAAACACAAAGCTTATTCAGCTGTGGCACGGCTGCGGCGCATTTAAAACCTTTGGTTTTTCACGCTACCACAAAACCTCGGTGCTTGAGCTGTATTCCGCAAACCACAGGCAATACGACTACTGCATTGTAAGCTCGCCCGATATCTGCGATTTTTATGCGGAAGCCTTCGGAATAAGCACAAAAAAGGCTCTGCCCCTCGGCTCTCCGAGATGCGATATTCTTTCAAATGAGGAATACAGGGCAACAAAGCGGGCTGAGTTTATTAATGAATTTCCCCACCTTGAAGGCAAAAAGCTCCTTCTTTTTGCTCCCACATTCAGAGGCAGGGGCAACGGCGATTGCTACTATCCCATTGAAAAATTCAATATCGACAGGGTGCTTGAAACTCTTGGCGAGGATTGGGCTGTTGTTGTTAAGCTCCATCCCTATCTTAAAGAAAGCGTATGCTTTGATGAGAAGAATAAAAACCGTGTTGCCGAGTGTCCGAACTGGGATATAAACGATGTTTTGTTTTCAACTGATTTTCTTGTTACGGATTATTCAAGCGTTATTTTTGAAGCAGCACTTCTTGAAATACCGATGGCATTTCTGGCGTTTGACCTTGAAGAATACATTGCCGAGCGTGATTTTTACTACGACTTTAAGTATTTCGTTCCGGGTCCGATTGTAAATACGGATACCGAGATTGCTCAGATTGCAAAAAGCGGCGAATATGATATTCAGAAAATCAGGGAATTTGCTAATAAAGCATTCGGAAGCACAGCAGGAAACGCCTGCAAAAATGTTAGGGATTTAACCGTTAAACTTTTGGAGGAATAAACTATGAGCAACTTTAAAGACTGGGCAAAAACTCCCCCTCTCGGCTGGAACAGCTGGGATTGCTTCGGTGCGGCTGTTAACGAAAAACAGCTAAAGGAAAACGCCGATTATATGGCAAAATACCTCAAAAAATTCGGTTGGGAATATGTTGTTTGCGATATTCAGTGGTATGAGCCAAACGCAAAGGATAACGACTACAACAATTTTTGCCCGCTTGATATGGATGAATACGGCAGACTTATTCCTGCAGTAAACCGCTTTCCGTCGTCGAAGGGCGGAAAGGGCTTTAAAGAGATTGCCGATTACGTTCACAGCCTCGGTCTTAAATTCGGAATACATATGATGAGGGGCGTTCCCCGTCAGGCAGCGGCAAAAAACTGCAAAATTTACGGCTCTAATGCAACCTGCCGTGAAATTGCCCATCATTTTTCCGTTTGCTCCTGGAACACCGATATGTACGGCGTTTATAACTGCAAGGGCGCTCAGGATTACTATAATTCAATCATTAATATGTATGCCTCCTGGGGCGTTGATTTCATAAAGTGCGACGATATCTGCGTTACGGAATTTCGCAAATGGGATAATCCGTACAGCGCAGACTATGAAATCGAGATGCTCAGAAAAGCAATCGATAATTGCGGAAGAGAGATTATTTTATCCCTATCCCCAGGCCCTGCCCTCAGGGATAAGGCGGAACATCTTGCAAAAAATGCAAATATGTGGCGCTTAACGGGCGATTTCTGGGATCAATGGGCTAAGCTCTATGAAATGTTTGATATCTGCAAGAAATGGGAGGGCGTTTCATCAAAAGGAAACTATCCCGATTGTGATATGCTTCTTGGGACGGAAACAAAAAATCTGGCTTCTTTCGCCCTTCCGTTATAGCCTGTTCCTGAAACTGCAAACTATTCCCGGTGAAAATCGCTGCAAGGTGGTGCTCAAGGCTTTTTC
>CAMYWU010000117.1 GCA_947302895.1 uncultured Clostridia bacterium
CAACACTTCTTTTATTTTTACTTACTTGGTCTCACATCATTGACAAATGTACAAATTATTAACCTTATTGCCTCCCTTGCAAAGGGAGGTGGCACGGAGTGTCGGAGAGATGGTCGTTGTTGCTGAGAATACATCATATTAACAAAGTAAAATAACAATTTACTTTAATGCAGAATTGTGTTATAATATTTTCCGAAATAATCATAAAACTGTTGCCGCAGAGCGTTCTTGTGATACACGAACATCCCTCCACCGCAAGCGGTCCCCCTCCCTTTGGCAAGGGAGGCTAATAGGTAAGGAGATTAGATTATGATAGAAAGAGTTAATCAAAACAATCTTGAAGAATACGAAAGCTTTATAAAGGCGCATCCAAAGGGATTGTTTCAGCATTCAAGCAAATGGGCAAAGGTTAAATCCGCCTGGAAATGGGAAGCAGTTATGCTCAAGGATGAAAACGGCAGCATCAAGGGCGCAGCAGCGGTTTTGATTCGTTCAATCCCTGTTATCAAGGCATCGCTTATGTATGCCTGCCGTGGCTTTGTTGCCGATGAGGATGATTTTGAAACCTTTGATGAGCTTTTTAATGCACTGCTTGAGCTTGGCAAGGAATACAGGGCATATTGCATTAAAATCGACCCTGAAATCGTTATTGAAAATCAGGCATACAAAAATCATCTTATTGAAAAGGGCTTTGTTGAGCTCAACCCGGGCTGTATGGATTTTGAAAATGTTCAGCCGAGATTTGTTTATTGCTTTGACTACAACAATATGACCGAGGACGAGCTTATGCTCACCTTTAAGAGCGACTACAGAAACCGCATCCGCAAGGCTCCCAAGAAGGGCGTTGAGGTTAAAATCTGCGGCAAGGAAGCGCTTGACGACTTTGTTGCAATCATGGCTGTAACTGGCGTAAGAGACGTATTTTCAACAAGACCGAAATGGTATTTTGAATAGATTCTTGACTGTATGTCAGACGATGCAAGACTCTATATGGCATATTATGAGGGCAAGGCTATTGCAGGTACGCTTGCAATCAAATGGGGAAAGAACGTTATGAAGTATCAGTACGGCGCTTCCTCAAATGCCCACAGAAATGTTTATCCCAACTATGCGCTTCAATGGGCAATGATTAAATGGGGTATGGATGAAGGCTGCAAGGTTTATGATTTCGGCGGCATTAGCGGCGACTGCCAGAACCCGGATAATCCGCACTACGGACTCTGGAGATTTAAGCATGGCTTCGGCGGCTATATGAAGGAATTCGTCGGTGAGTTTGATTATGTTATCAACAAGCCGGTTTATAATCTCTATAACTTTGGAACAAAAGTATTAAAAAAGATCAGATAATTACGAATTACGAGTTACGAATTACGAATTGAGGGCGGGACACCCGCACCCGATTATAAAGCGTAAAAAGGAAACTTATGAGCAGATATGTTATTGACAAAAAAGGGCTCGGTGAGAATATCGAGCTGATAAAGGAAATGGCAAATGGCGAGGTTATCGGCGTTGTTAAGGGCAACGGATACGGCTTTGGCATTAAGGAATTTACCCTTGCTTTAAAAGAGCACGGAATTAAAGCCTTCGCCGTAACCGAGGTTAGCGATATCCCTGTTTTAAAGGAAATCCTTGATAACGAGGATATTCTTGTTATGCGCTCAACCTGCGTTGAAAGCGAAGCAAAAATTATTGCTGAAAACGATTGCATTGCAACCATCGGTTCGCTTGCCGCTGCCGAAATGATGAACAAAATCGGCGCTGAGCTTGAAAAGAAGGTTAAATGCCACCTGAAAATTGATACAGGAATGGGCAGATACGGCTTTTTGCCGAGCGAGATAAACGATGCAATCAAATGCTATTCTCTGCCCAATCTTGAATTTATCGGCGCCTACACTCATTTTTCATCCGCTTTCAGAAACAGTGAGCTTACCGGGGCTCAGCTTGTGCTATTCAAGGATACTATGCAGCAGATTAAAAGCGAGGTTGGCGAGGTTGGAACTATTCACGCTGCAAACTCCCCCGCTCTTCTCAACGTTGAAGGCGTTTGCCTTGATGCTGTTCGCATAGGTTCTGCATTTACAGGAAGAGTTATAACGAAGAGCAAGGCAAAGCTTAACCGTCTTGGAGTTCTTGAAGCAGAGGTTGTTGATGTTAAAACCGTTCCTGCAGGTTATTCAATCGGCTACAACGGAACATACACAACAAAGCGTGAAACAAAAATAGCCATAGTTCCCATCGGACACTATGACGGCTTTGGAATAGGCAAAGAAAAAGAGCTCTACGATTTCAGATACGTTTTAAGCGTTTTCAAGGCTTTTCTTAAGAAAAAGCAGATGTATGTAAGAATAAACGGAGAATTTCATTATGTTATCGGCGGTATAGGTCTTTCCCACACCGCAGTTGACATAACGGGAACAGATATAAAGCCAGGAGACCTTGCAACAGTTGATATCAGTCCGCTGATGGTCAATCCGAGAATAGAGAGAGTTTATAAATAAGTTGCGAGTTTCGCGCCACGCGTTGCGCGTTTTTGGATACTCGCTTCGCTCAAACAAATAAAAAGGAAATGCAGATTGCATTTCCTTTTTTTGTTACATTAACTATTACTTATACTCTATTAAAATGAATTATTCTTTTTTACTGTTGTAATGCTTGATATCAGCATTCTTCTAATTGCGCCGCATTCGTTTTTAAGCGGTTTATATGTTTGCTCATTAATATATCCTGTTTCAAAAAGCAAATCAATCCAGTATTCTGATTCGTAGCATTCTTTCAGAGCAATTTCAAATTTTGAAATCAGATCCTTTGTTCCCTGCGCATACTGCGCCTCATAAATATTAGCTCCAATTGATGTTCCGCTTCTGAGCAGTTGATTTGTTAAAACAGATTCTTTCTTGTCTTTCTTAATATCTCCGCATAAAACAACTATTCGTTTTGCATAATCTTTTGATTTATCTCTGAGAATGCTATCAGACATTGTTATCACCTCAAGAATATGATAGCATTATAAATATAATAATTCAAGTGATATTGCTTCGCAGTGATATTATTCACTGCGTGAATAGTTATATTTTTCAACTGCGTTGAAAAGTTATATTATATTCGCCTACAAAAACTTGACGAAGTCAAATATAACTGCGCAAGCAATATAACTGACGAAGTCAATATAACTCGCCGAAGGCGAATATAACTGTATTAAAAAAAGCCCGTTGGGGCTTTTTTTAATACATTCCTCCGCCCTGTGCGGCTGCTGCCATTGCGGCTGCCTGAGCTGCTTCAGCCTGAGGATCCTTAATATCTGTTACAAGGCTTTCGGTTGTCAGAACCATTGCTGCAACTGATGCAGCGTTCTGGAGAGCTGAACGGGTTACCTTTGCAGGGTCAACGATACCTGCTGAAATCATATCAGCATATTCGTTTGTTGCAAAGTTGAAGCCAAAGCCCTTTTCGCTGCTCATAACCTTATTTGCAATAACGCTTCCTTCAAGTCCTGCGTTTGCTGCAATCTGGCGAATCGGCTCTTCAAGCGCTTTAAGAACGATTGAAACGCCTGTTTTGAAATCTGCATCGTCTGTATCAAGGAGAGCTTCAACTTCAGGGATTGCATTGATAAGAGCAACGCCGCCGCCTGCAACGATTCCCTCTTCAACAGCTGCCTTAGTTGCTGCAAGAGCGTCCTCGATTCTGAGCTTCTTTTCCTTCATTTCGGTTTCGGTTGCAGCGCCAACCTTAACAACTGCAACACCGCCAGCCATCTTTGCAAGTCTTTCCTGGAGCTTTTCCTTATCAAATTCTGAGGTAGAGGTTTCAATAGCTGATTTAATCTGAACAACTCTTGATTTAATCTGCTCGCTGTCGCCTGCTCCGTCAACAATTATTGTGTTTTCTTTTGTTACCTTAACCTGACGAGCCTCGCCGAGCATTGCCATTGTTGCATCCTTAAGCTCAAGCCCGATATCACTTGTTATAACCTGACCGCCTGTAAGAATTGCAATATCCTGAAGCATATCCTTTCTTCTGTCGCCAAAGCCCGGAGCCTTAACGCAAACACAGGTGAAGGTTCCTCTGAGCTTATTGAGAAGGATTGTCTGGAGAGCTTCACCCTCAACATCCTCAGCAACGATAACGAGCTTTTTGCCTGCCTTAAGAACTGATTCAAGAAGAGGAAGAATATCGGCGATAACGCTGATTTTTTTATCTGTTATAAGAAGCATTGCATCATCAATAACAGCTTCCATTTTATCTGTATCGGTTACCATATAGGGCGAGATATAGCCACGGTCGAACTGCATTCCTTCAACAACCTCGCAAACTGTTTCGGCAGTTTTTGATTCCTCAATTGTTATAACACCGTCTGAGGAAACCTTATCCATAGCCTCGGCAATGAGTGAGCCGATATATTTATCGCCTGCAGAAACGGTTGCAACTCTCTCAATATCAGCATTATCCTTAACTGCCTGTGAGCTTTCTTTAACAGCTTTGACAGCAGCCTCAACAGCGCCCTCAATTCCCTTTTTAACAACCATCGGGTTTGCGCCTGCTGCAACATTTTTCATGCCCTCACGAACAAGAGCCTGAGCAAGAAGTGTTGCGGTTGTTGTTCCGTCGCCTGCATCATCGTTTGTTTTGGAGGAAACCTCTTTAACAAGCTGAGCGCCCATATTTTCAAATGGGTCGTCAAGCTCGATTTCCTTTGCGATTGTAACGCCGTCGTTTGTGATAAGGGGTGAGCCGTATTTCTTATCAAGAACAACGTTTCTGCCCTTGGGACCCAATGTTATTTTAACTGTGTTTGCAAGCTTATCAATACCTGCCTGAAGCGCCTTACGTGCTTCCTCGCCATAGATTATATCTTTTGCCATAATAATTGCCTCCTGTTTTTAGTTGTGCGTTTTGCGCCTCGCGTTGCACGTTCTTGGTCTCTCGCTGCGCTCAGTCAATAATTATTAATTGCCGACCGCAGGTTAGTAAATTCGTAATTCGAACTCGTAATTTGTAATTATTCAACTACTGCAAGAATATCTTTAACTTCAGAGATTGTGTATTCCTCGCCGTCAAGCTTAACCTGAGTTCCCGAATACTTGCTGATAATAACCTTATCGCCAACCTTAACGGTCATCGGGTTTTCATCGGTTCCGGGACCTACAGCAATAACCTCGGAAATCTCGGGCTTCTCCTGTGCTGAAGCTGCAAGAATAAGTCCGCTTTCGGTTGTTTCCTGAGCATCAATAGCTTTGAGCAAAACTCT
>CAMYWU010000118.1 GCA_947302895.1 uncultured Clostridia bacterium
TAATTCGGCTGATAATAGTTGCCCGAATTCTGAGTCGGCGGAACATAGAAGCTGCCGTTTTGATTGTTTTGATTGTTTTGTTCGGGTGTTTTCGAATTGTTAAAAAAATCATCCATAGTTTGTTACTCCTTTTTGAGCGAATGGGTTTGCCTCGCTCTTTTATTTGGCTTTGGGAAGCGTGAATATGAATTCCGCTTCATTTGCACTTTCGGATTTTGCATAAATCCTGCCGCCGTGCATTTCAACCATCATTTTTACTATATAAAGTCCGAGTCCTGCGCCCTTGGCATCAAGGCTTCGGGATTTATCAACCTTATAGAATCTTTCAAAAATTCTTGAAAGCTCGGCTTTATCAATTCCCTCTCCGCTGTTTTTAATTGAAACCTGAACAAAATCGCCGATTTCCTTCAGGGCGATTTCAATATACCCGTTTTCATTGGTAAACTTAACAGCGTTATCAAAGAGATTATAAATAACCTGATAAATCATATCCGTATCCGCATTAACACGGTATGGTTTAACATCATCAAGCCCTCTGATTTCAATATTCTTCTTCTCGATTTTCTGCTCGAAGGTAAGAAGAATATGAATTATCTGGTCGGTTATATTATAGTTTTTCGGCTTCATTTCAAAGTCGCCCGACTCCATTTTGCTCATATTAAGCATAGCAACAACAAGGCGTGAAAGTCGTCTTACTTCGTCGCTTACTATTTTTAAATAGTATTCCTGCTTATCCTTTGGAATGGTTCCGTCGAGTATTCCGTCGATAAAGCCTGCAATCGAGGTCATCGGGGTTTTCAGCTCATGGGAAACATTTGCAACGAAGGAGCGCCTTGAATTTTCAAGCTTATCAAGCGCGTCCGCCATTTCGTTGAAGGCATATCCCAGATCCGAAAGCTCATCGTTGCTGTCTATCTTAACCCTGTATGAGAAATCGCCGACAGCAAACCTCTTTGCCGCAGCGCTCATCTGCTGGAGGGGGGTTACCATTTTCTTGGTTAATACCCAAATCATAACAAATCCGACAAAAAGGCAAATAACCGCAACGCTTATAAATATTCTTAAAACCTCTGAAACAAGCTCGCTTGTTCCCGATTCAACAACTGCAAAAACAGAACCGATAATATCGTTTGTGCCCTGATAATAGGTTGGCGCATAAATCGCTGTTCCCACAACATAGCATTCCTTTTCATCAACAACAAGCCTTGCAACAGCGCTGCCGTCCTCATAAACACGCTGAATAAGATTGTCGTTCATCTGAAATGAGCTGTGCTCATCGCAAACCATTGAGGCGGAATAATACGGCGATATGCCGACCTGCTCCTTACAGAGTATTATTTTACCCTCATTATCGCAAACGAAGACATCGGAATCAATGCAGTTTGAAACAACCAGAAGCGATTCGCAGATAACCTCTTTTTCGTGGGAATAGCTTGCATTCATATTGTTAACAATCAGCGTTGAGGAAACGCTTTTAGCCATTGCTTCGGTGTTTTCCTTAAGAAGATTTGTTTTCTCTTCAATTGAATACTGGTTAACAAGAATAAGAAGCGAGCTGCCCAGAACCGCAAAGGTTATGAGGAAGATTGAAGCAAACATAATAAAGTATCGCAAAAAGATATTGCTTCGCTTATGCTTGCCTTTAATATCTGATAAACTCATTTGCTTTCCTAAATCCTATCAGTCTTTAGTTTCAAATTTATATCCAACGCCCCATACGGTTTTTAGGGTCCATTTATCGGAAACGCCCTCAAGCTTCTCACGAAGACGCTTAACATGAACGTCAACCGTTCTTGAATCGCCGTAGTAATCAAAGCCCCAACCTCGTCAAGAAGCTGGTCACGGGTATAAACCCTGTTAGGATTAGAAGCGAAATGATAGATGAGCTCAAGCTCTTTTGGCGGAGTATCAACAGCAACGCCCTTAACCTTCATTTCATAATTGGTTATATTGATTTCGAGGTTATCATAAATAACAACCTTCTTTTCATTTTCCTTGCTCTCGCTATCGCCCTTGGTTCTTCTCAGAACGGCTTTAACTCTTGCCATAACCTCTTTTGCATCAAAAGGTTTAACAACATAGTCATCCGCACCGAGCTCAAGACCGAGAACCTTATCAAAGGTTTCGCCCTTTGCCGTGAGCATAATAATCGGAGCGCTTGAGGTTTTTCTTATCTCTCTGCAAACCTGCCAGCCATCCATTTTCGGGAGCATAATATCAAGCAAAACCAAATCGGGAGTTTTGTTATGAAAGGCATTTACTGCCTCCTGACCGTCGTTTGCAACAAAAACGGTATAACCGTCGTTTTCAAGATAGAGCTTTAAGAGCTCGCATATATTTAAATCATCATCTACAACAAGAATTTTATCAGCCATATTTATCTTTCCTTTCTTTGCATCGGGAGGGCTTGAGCCCTCATTTTCGTGTAATTCTAACACCCATTTTTGAACAGGTGGTTAAGAGAAAATTATTTTTCTTTTACCATTTTTTTACTCGCCTGAACGTAGTCAATATACTGTTTTGCACACCTCGGAGAACGTCCTCCCCGCCGCCTTGCCCATTGCTCAGCGCCGTTTAAAAGCTCCGTTTCATCATAGTCAAATCCTCTGTCCTGAGCGATTTTCAAAACAATATCAAGATAATCCTTTTTATCAGGATTCATAAAGTTTATCGCAAGTCCGAAACGGTCTGAAAGCGAAAGCTCTTCCTGAATTGTGTCGCTCATATGAACATCGTTTTCCCTGTCTGTGAAATTTTCTTTAACAAGGTGGCGTCGGTTTGAGGTTGCATAAATAAGAGCGTTTTCCTCCCGCTTTGAAAGCGTTCCCTCAAGGGCTGCTTTCAGCTCTGAGAAGGAGTCCTCTTTTTTATCAAAGCTCAAATCATCTATAAATATTATGAATTTCATCGGGTTTTCAAACAGCTTATCACGAATAATCGTTAAATCGCTTATATCGCCCTTCGAAATTTCAACAATCCTCAGCCCTCTGTATTTATATTCATTCAGTATTGCGTGAACGGTTGAGCTTTTGCCCGTTCCCCTGTCGCCGTAAAGAAGAATATTATTTGCAGGAAAGCCATCGAGAAATGCAAGAGTGTTTTCAATAACCTGCTCCCTCTGGCGTTCATAGTTTTTCAAATCGGAAAGCCTTATTGAATCAACTGAGGTAATCGGAGCAAATTCGCCGTTTCGCCAGGCAAAAGCGCAGTATTTTGCATATATTCCATAGCCGTTTTGCTTATGAAATTCAACAAGCCTTTCAACGCTGTTTTGCCAGTTATATGACAGCAGCTCCTCGTTTTTCCCTGTTTCCCAGACAGGAAGGGTTTCAAGGATTTCTTTATTATCATCGCTGATAATATCGCCGATTTTTATTTCGGATATCCTTTCAAGCTTTTCAAGGTCGCTCCTGACAGCATTTATAAGGGCTTTATCAAGATTGTTTCCGCCCTTTGCCGCCGCCTTTGTGAAAGCATTTTCATCATATAAAATGAGGGATGAAATATATCCTTTTAGGGTTTTTCCGCTGTTAATCAGCGCACTGAAAAACTCACTGTAGCATTTATAAACGCTTTCATTTTTGGCATTTTCAAGAAGCTTGCGAAGCTTTGAAATAACCTCATCCTCTTTAACATTATATACGCAAAGTGAATCGATATAAAATTTGAGCAAATCAATATTTTCCATTGTTCAGCCCCTTTTTTGCATTAAATGCAAGTTTATACATTTTGTTCACAATTTCAATTCTATACCATTTGTTCACAATTTACAATACGAAAAATACATTTAATAGATTAAATAAACATTAAACAGGGCAGATTTAACGAAATTTAGTTATAATTTATTAATTTCACTATCATTTTTTTCGCTTTTTGTTGCAAATAACACTTGCAATATAAGGTTAATAGAATTATAATATTACACGCTAACACAAAAAAATTACGAATTACGAATTACGAATTACGAATTTCGGGGCTTGCAGCCGGCTATTTTAATCGGAGCAAAGCGACCCGAAAACTCGCAGCTCGAAACTCGCAACTCGAAACTTAACAAGGAGAAAAACATTATGGCAGACGCTAGAATTTTCTATGAATCAGATTGTAACTTAAGCGTTCTTGACGGCAAAACAGTTGCTATCATCGGCTTTGGTTCACAGGGTCATGCTCACGCTCTCAATCTTCATGAAAGCGGAGTTAACGTTATCGTTGGTCTTTATGAAGGCTCAAAATCATGGGCACATGTTGAAAGCCTCGGTCTTAAGGTTATGACAACCGCAGACGCAGTTAAGGCTGCAGACGTTATTATGATTCTCACTCCCGATGAGAAGCAGGCTTCAATCTATAAGAACGATGTTGAGCCAAACTTAACAGAGGGCAAGGCTCTTGCATTTGCACACGGCTTCAACATTCACTTCAAGCAGATTGTTCCCCCCGCAAATGTTGACGTATTTATGATTGCTCCCAAAGCTCCCGGACATACTGTTCGTTCAGAGTACAAAGAGGGCAAAGGAACTCCCTGCCTTGTTGCTGTATATCAGGATGCAACAGGTCATTGCCAAGATATCGCTCTTGCATACGGCGCAGGCATCGGCGGCGCTCGTGCAGCAATCCTTGAAACAACCTTCAAGTGTGAAACAGAAACCGACCTCTTCGGTGAGCAGGCTGTTCTTTGCGGCGGCGTTACAGCTCTTATGAAGGCTGGTTTTGAAACTCTTGTTGAGGCTGGCTACGATCCGAGAAACGCATACTTTGAGTGTATCCACGAGATGAAGCTCATCGTTGACCTTATCTACAGCGGCGGCTTCTCAAAGATGAGATATTCAATTTCAAACACTGCTGAATACGGCGACTATGAAACTGGTAAGCGCCTCATCACTGAGGAAACAAAGAAGGAAATGAAGAAGGTTCTTGAAGAAATTCAGGACGGAACATTTGCTTCAAAGTTCATCACAGAGGCAAACAACGGATGGGCACACTTCAAGGCTAAGAGAGCTCTTGAGGCTGAGCATCAGCTTGAGCAGGTTGGCGAAGGCATCCGTGCTATGTACTCCTGGAACGGCGACGACAAATACGCTGAAAAATAATTCAAGCGGTAAAAAAGCGCAAAACACGCCAACTCACAACTCGATACAAAACAAACAAAAAACGGACCTTAGGTCAATGTCATTAAGTTAATGACATAAAAATGAAAAAACGACACACTTGCATA
>CAMYWU010000119.1 GCA_947302895.1 uncultured Clostridia bacterium
GTTGACTTCTGAGGGTAAACCCGGCCACGTTCTTTCAACTCCAACCTGCAAGCGCTGCGGCACAACTGATACAGGAAGAGTTGTTCATAAGGATTGGATAGAGGGCTACTACAAAACCTCGGGTACAAGCGTTGCAACCTGCGAAACAACCTACTCCGTTGATACCTGCACTATCTGCAATGAAAGAAGAACTGTTGAAAATCCCGGTATTGGCCACGAATTTATTTTTACCAGCCAGACATATCAGGGCGTAAACCTTATTTGCCGACACTGTGCAACAAGAACTCTTGTATCACCCCAGACTTTGCTTGATTATTGGGAAGAGGTATCTCCCATTAATATGACACCAAACAGAACTGCTACTGATAATTCCGGCTATCTTGATTTAGACGGAAACCGTATTATAAACGCAAAGGATTATTCAAGAATACTTTACCTCATCAAGAATGAGGCAAAGCTTATTGCAGAACGTGAGCAGGCAGAAGGAATGAATTATAACCGTATCTTTGAAGATGGCGGCGAGATTTCTTCAATGGGCTCATTAGTCAGAATTACCGATGGCAACGAAGGGAAGGGCTATGAGTTTGCCTTTTCTCCTGCTGAAAGCGGAACCTACAGATTCTATTCGGCAGGCCGTCAATCTGCATTTGCATATCTCGAAAAAGATGAGGATAATACCTGGCTTGCATATGATGAGGGAACAGCGTTTTCAATTGAGTATTATTGCGAAGAGGGAGTAACCTATCATATTAAAACAGGTCTTGTTGATGCAGGCATAACGGGCAATTTCTATCTTTACGCAGCGGCTGTTACCAGTGGCGGCACAAGCGGTGATGGAGAAGAAGGCTCGGGCGGTATCGGCGATTTAATCGGCGATTTGATTCCCGGTAATAACAACTGATATTTAAGACAGAGAACGGCTTGTTCTCTGTCTTTTTTTACCATTTTGTAAACTATTTTTAATTATATATCCTTTACTTTATCAATAATTTATATTATTATATATTTTAAGAAAAATGTTCGGAGGTATATCTATGAGCGTTAAATACAAAAGAATTTTGCTTAAGCTTAGCGGAGAGGTTCTTGCAGGACCCGCAGGAAAGGGAATAGATAACGATACAGTTATCAATATCTGCAAATCCGTTAAAAAGGTTGCTGATATGGGAGTTGAAGTTGGCATTGTTGTTGGCGGCGGAAACTTCTGGAGAGGCAGAACAAGCGAGCATATGGACAGAACGAGAGCCGACCATATCGGAATGCTTGCAACTGTTATGAATTCGCTTGCGCTTTGCGATGCGCTTGAGCAGCTTGGAGCTGATGTTCGTGTTCAGACAGCTATTGAAATGCGCCAGATTGCAGAGCCCTATATCAGAAACAAGGCAATCCGCCATTTTGAAAAGGGAAGAATTATTATCTTTGGCTGCGGAACAGGCTCGCCATTCTTCTCAACGGATACTGCCGCTGCACTCAGAAGCGTTGAGATTAACGCAGATGCGCTTCTCAAAGCAACAAATGTTGACGGCGTTTATGATAAGGACCCGAATAAGTTCGACGATGCAGTTAAGTATACAGAGGTAACCTTTATGGAGGTTCTTACAAATGACCTAAAGGTTATGGATTCAACCGCTTTCTCGCTTTGCAAGGATAACGATATGCCTATTATCGTTTTCAATCTTGAAGAACCCGATAATATTATCAAGGTTGTTGAAGGCGAGGGTATAGGAACAACGGTTAAAAATTAGTTTCGCGCTTTGCGTTTTGCGTTGCGAGTTTTAGGTTTCTCGCTTCGCTCATTCAATAAATAGTCAGGAGTAATTTATGGAACAGGTATTTGAAAACACTAAAAACAGAATGGAAAAAACACTTGACGCCCTCGACAGAGAGTATTCAGCAATCAGAGCAGGCAGAGCAAACCCGAAGGTTCTTGATAACATCCTTGTTGATTACTATGGAACACCAACAAGAATAGACCAGATGGCTGCTGTTTCTTCTCCCGAAGCAAGACTTCTTGTAATTCAGCCCTGGGATACCTCAATGCTCAAAGAAATTGAAAAGGCTATCAACACCTCTGAGCTTGGAATTAATCCTCAGAACGACGGTAAGGTTATCCGCCTTACATTCCCTCAGCTTACCGAGGAACACAGAAAGCAGCTTGTAAAGGATGTTTCAAGAAAATCAGAGGAAGCTAAGGTAGCTATCCGTAACATCAGAAGAGATGCTATGGACGATATCAAAAAGCTTAAGAAGGATAATGCAATAACCGAGGACGACCAGAAGGACGGCGAAAAGGAATTGCAGAAAATAACCGATAGCTATATTAAGCAGATTGAAGAAATGAGCGAAAAGAAAGAAAAAGAAATACTTTCAATTTAAGCATTGCTTAAATTAATTACGAATTACGAGTTACGAATTACGAATTGAGGGTGGGCGTTGCCCACACCCGATTATAAATTCAATAGATTTGGGCGGAAAGTGTTCCGCCCTATAACTCTTTTTTCAGAGGTAATTATTATGGCATTTTTTTCAAGAAAAGATGTAAAAATCACTCCCGAGTTTGAGGTTTTGCCAAACCATCTCGGAATAATTATGGACGGCAACGGAAGATGGGCAAAGAAAAGAGGCTTGCCTCGTTCGGCAGGTCATAAGGCGGGAGCAAATGTTTTCAGAACGATATCCGATGAATGTGCTGCACTCGGAATAAAATACGTAACCTTCTATGCTTTTTCAACCGAAAACTGGAAGCGCCCAAAGGAAGAGGTTGATGCTCTTATGTCGCTTTTCAAGGATTATCTGCTTGAAGCAAAGGCGGATATGGTTAAGGCTGGAAATAATAAAATCAAATTCATAGGCGAGAGAGATGGAATAAGCGACGAGCTTCTTGAGCTTATGGATGAAGCAGAAGAGGAAACTTCTGCCCATACGGGAACAACCGTTTACCTTGCTGTGAATTACGGCGGCCGTCAGGAAATTGTACACGCTGTTAACAAGCTCATTAAAGAGGGCAAAACCGAAATCGGCGAAAATGATATTTCGGATAATCTCTATACGGTTCCCGAATGTGATTTGATTATACGACCCTCGGGCGAGCAGAGGCTTTCAAACTTCCTTTTATGGCAGGCGGCTTACAGCGAATTCTGGTATAGCGATGTTCTGTGGCCCGATTTTAACAAGCGTGATTTATACCGTGCGCTTAAGGATTTTGAAAACAGAAACAGAAGATTCGGAGCATGATAAATTACGAATTACGAGTTACGAATTACGAATTGATGGTGGGCTCTGCCCACACCTGTATTATTGGAGGTAAATCATGAAACAAAGAGTTATAACTGCAATAGTTCTTCTTTCTCTTCTCGCAGTTGTTGTCTGGCAGATATACACACCGATTTTCATTATCGTTGTTGCAATCTTTTCTGCAATTGCGGCAAATGAAATTATGAAATGCGCAAAGATAAGCAATAAGTTTATTCTCATTTTTGGAACAGTTCTTGCGCTTTGCATTCCGCTTACATCAAGCGAAAGCGTGCTTGAACCGATTGTCAGCAGTGAGGTATGGTTTAAGGTTATAGGCTTTGTTCCGACTCTGGTTTGGCTGATAGTTGTTATTCTTGCATATTTCCTTGCAATGCTTAAGGATTATGCTCATACGAAGTTTGAGGATATTGCAATGGCAATTGTTGCAACCATAGTTGTTCCTTTCGGATTTTCGATGTTTGGAAGACTCAGGGATATTGATGTCTACGGTAATCAGCTTGGTGTTTATTTCATTTTCTACGGACTTATCTGCGCCCTTGCAACCGATACCGGAGCTCAGCTCGGCGGAATGGCATTCGGCAAAACAAAGATGAGCCCGAACATCTCGCCAAAGAAAACAATTGAAGGCGCCGTTTGCGGAATAATCTTTTCCGTTGCGCTCAGCGCTGTTGCAATCGTTCTTTATAACAAGTTTGCCGTTATCGGTTTAACAAAAACTCAGGCAAGCGTTCTTATGATTGCCTCTCCGTTCATCTCATTTATGGGTATGATGGGCGATTTAACCGCTTCTGTTTTAAAGAGAAACTTTAATGTTAAGGATTTCGGAAAAATCTTCCCCGGCCACGGCGGAGTTATGGACAGATTTGACTCCTCTCTCTTTACACTTCCGCTTACATATTGCGTTGCAATGTTTCTTTTAAGAGGTTGATAAAATGACAAAGAATATTTCCCTTCTGGGCTCAACGGGCTCAATCGGAACCCAGAGCCTCGATGTTTGCAGAATGCACGGCTACAACATCAAATGCCTTACTGCAAACTCAAAGGTTGATATAATTGAACAGCAGGTAAGGGAGTTTAATCCCGAGCTTGTTTGCCTTATGAATGAAGAAGCGGCAAAGGAGCTGAAAACCAGAATTGCCGACACAAACGCAAAAGTTGTTTGCGGTATGGAGGGGTTAATCGAATGCGCAGCCTATGAGGGTGCTGATACGGTTCTCAATTCCGTTGTTGGTATGGTTGGCTTGCAGCCAACTCTTGAAGCGATTAAGGCAAAGAAAACAATTGCTCTTGCCAATAAGGAAACCCTTGTTGCAGGCGGCCACCTTGTTACAAATCTTGCAAAAAAGATGGGCGTTTCAATTCTTCCTGTTGACAGCGAGCATTCGGCAATCTTCCAGGCGCTTCAGGGCTGCCCCGATGATAAGGCTGTTAAGAAAATAATACTAACCGCTTCGGGCGGACCTTTCTTCGGGAAAAACCTCAAAGAGCTTGAAAATGTTACTGCTGCCGACGCTTTAAAGCATCCCAACTGGGATATGGGCGCAAAAATCACCATCGACAGCGCAACAATGATGAATAAGGGCTTGGAGTTCATTGAAGCTAAATGGCTCTTTGATATGAAGAACGAGGATATTGAAATCGTTGTTCACCGCGAAAGCGTTATCCACAGCGCAATCGTTTATCAGGATAATTCAATGATTGCTCAGCTAGGTGTTCCCGATATGAGAATACCCATTCAGTATGCTCTGACTTATCCCGAAAGAAAGCCGAGCCCCGTTAAAGAGCTCAGCCTTGCAGAATACGGCAAGCTGACCTTCTTTGAGCCCGATTATGAAACCTTTAAATGCATTGATGTTTGCAAGGAAGCTATTGAGCTTGGCGGACTTCATCCTGCCGCTGCAAACGGAGCAA
>CAMYWU010000120.1 GCA_947302895.1 uncultured Clostridia bacterium
GGTCAAAATTTGTCGGCGCTCCAAGCCGATAACAAATTTTGGGAACCGTTGGTCGTCCGTCGCACCCTACACTTATGTCGGCGTGGTTATGCTCTTTTTAGCCAGCCTTTTTTTATTCTTCTTCATTGTCTTCAGCTATGGGGTACTCAAGGTCGTCCTTTGACCAATCCTTAATTGCATCAAGGAATTGCTTTGCTTCCTCCTTTGCCTGGGGAAGATTATGCTCAAGGCAGTTGCCGCATTCGTTTGGTGAAGCGCCGGGGATTCTTCCCCAGAAATCTGCAATATACTGAAAACCGTCCTTAATGAACTGTATTGAATAATTATCCGAAAGTCTTCTTGTTAAAAGGCAGAAGCCCGTTCTGGAGCCAAGGGGACCGAAAAAAACAATGTTATCGCTAAATTCGGTATTCTGAGCATAAACCGAAAAAATATGCTCAATTGTGTGGAGGGCAGAATTGGTCAAAACCGGCTCTCTGTTTGGCTCTTTCATTCGGATATCATATGTTGTTATATCATCATCAATTCTGCTGATATAAATACCCTTTTTTAAAATATTGTGGTCAACTTCAAATCTTGATGGTGTGTTCATTTTATCATCCCTTTGTTAAATATCAATTATATTTTATCACAGACTATGCTTTTTGCAAGTGTTAAATAATATTTTTAAAATCATCTGGAAATTCGCAGTCAACAGTCATTTCCTTTTCACTTATAGGATGAGTGAAGTAAATGGTTTTGCAATGGAGCGCCTGCCTGTTTATCAGAGAGGTATCTCCGCCGTATAAATCATCGCCGAGAAGGGGATGGCCAATATGGGAGAGGTGAACTCTTATCTGATGTGTTCTTCCAGTTTCAAGATTGATTTTAAGCAGGGTGGAGGAGTTCCTATGACTTATTGGCTCATATTTTGTTACAGCTCTTTCGCCGTTTTCGTCAACCTTGCGCTTAATTATGCTGTCGCCGCAGCGGGCAATCGGCAAATCAATTATACCGCTTTCGTTAATAGTTCCCTGGGCTGCTGCATAGTAGTCCTTGTTTATTTTCCCAGCAAGCTTTGAAGCAGCAAGCTCATGCTTTGCAACAAGAACAAGCCCGCTTGTATCTCTGTCCAGACGAAAAACCGCCCTGAAAGCCGTATCCTCGCCAAGATGGAATGCAGCAAAATTAGAAAGCGTATCGCCAATATGGTTTCTGCTTTCGTGAACGGGAAGAAATGGAGGCTTGTTGAAAACTATAATATCCTCGTCCTCATAACAGATTTCAATATCCATTTCGCAGGGACGGGGCATATGACCCGAGCCTTCAATCCTGATTTTCAGGATATCGCCTTCGCAAAGCGTATCTATAGCCCTTGCAAATTCGCCGTTTTTTGTTATTCCGTTTTCGGTTTTTTTTAGCTTTGTAAGCAGCGCCGATGAAACGCCGAAGGCTTTAAGATAGTCCTTGATTTTCGTGCCGCTGTCTTTTTTATCAATGATAAATGATAATTCTCTCATAATATTTTATGCCTTATTTCGTGTATGAAACAATTATTCCGCCGTTTGAAGCGTAGGTTGAATTAAGTCCTGAGCATTTGACGATTTCAATATCACCGAAGGGTGCAAGCGCCTGAATTTTTTGTTTTATAAATTCAGCTCTCTCAGGACAGCAAACGTGGGCAATAATAAGCCTTTTATCGCCAAGGTCAACCCCCTGAACATCATTTGCAATTGTGAGCGCCATTTTAACAAGCGAGCGGTTCATAACAATATCCTGACCTGCAAGGGAAATATTGCCCTCGGCTGTTCTCTGGAAAATCATTTTAAGGCGCAGTTTTTTAAGAATTGTTGCAGCAAGAGCAAAGAGCCTGCCGTTCTTTCTTAAAACATCAAGGCTTTCAAGGCAGAAATAAAGCGCACAGTGGTTAATAATGAAGTCCTCAACTGTTTCAACAATGCTCTCAAAGGAGGCGCCGCTTTCCCCTAGCTCCTTGATTTTTTCAGCAATAAGGCTTTCTATTCCCGATGTCGCAAGTGAGTTGAATACATGAATTTTCTTTGAGGAATCGGGATGTTCATCGTTATAGAGCATAACTCCCTGAAGGGCGCTGTTATATGTTCCCGAAAGCTTATCGGTTATAGTAATAATATAAATATCTTCTTCGACGCAGTCAATAGCGTTTGCCCACGCTTCGGGCGATGGACAGGCTGTTTTTGCAATCTCGGAGGATTCAAGAGTTCGTCTGATATAGTCCTCCTGGTCGAAGTTTTCATCATCCATAATTCTGTAGCTTCCAATTTCAAGAGTAAGCGGAATAAAGGTTATGTTTTCCCAATCCGCCATTTTTTCAGTTTTTTCACAGCAACTATCCGCAATAATCCTGTAGCTCATAACATACCTCCGTTAATAGACAAATTTTAATATCTTATCCATTATATCCCTTAAAATTTGTTTGTCAACGAAAAAAAGGATATTTCAAAAAAGCTTTTTGAAATATCCTTTAAAACGACAAATTATTACCGATTGTATAATTTATAAAGAGCTCTTAACCTCTTCAATCTGAGCTTCAACGCTCTTGATTCCGGGCGCACCCTTACAAATTCTGTCTGCAACGCACTTTTCAAGATTGATTGCTTTATAAACCTCATCATCAAAAAGAGTGCAGATTGATTTATAGTCATCAAGGCTGAGGGTTTCAAGGGTTAATCCTTTATCAATGCAAAGCGCAACTGCTTCGCCTGTTGCCTTGTATGCATCCCTGAAAGGCAGTCCTTTTGAAACAAGATAATCAGCGCAGTCGGTTGCATTTATGAAGCCCTTTGCGGCTGCATTTCTCATATTATCCTTTAAAACGCTCATTGTTTCAACCATCGGAGTGAAGGCGGTTAAACACATTTTAACAGTATCAACTGCATCAAAAATTGCTTCCTTATCCTCCTGCATATCCTTGTTGTAGGCAAGGGGAATGCCCTTCATAACGGTTAAAAGAGTTGTTAAATCGCCAAAAACTCTTCCGCTCTTTCCCCTGATTAATTCCGCAATATCGGGGTTTTTCTTTTGGGGCATAATTGATGAGCCAGTTGAAAACGCATCGTCAAGCTCAACGAATTTGAACTCCCAGGAGCACCAGAGAATTATCTCCTCGCAAAAGCGTGAAAGATGAACCATAACGAGCGATAAATCGCTTGCAAGCTCGATGCAGAAATCCCTGTCCGAAACGCCGTCAAGCGAGTTCTCGCAAGGCTTTTCAAAGCCGAGGAGCTCTGCAACATAATCCCTGTTAATAGGATATGTTGTTCCTGCAAGTGCACCGCTGCCAAGGGGCAGAACGTTCATTCTTTCCTTTGCTTGCGAAAGACGTTCAATATCTCTGATAAGCATAAAGCAGTATGCAAGAAGGTGATGAGCAAAGGTTATGGGCTGCGCACGCTGAAGGTGGGTGTAGCCCGGCATAATGGTTTTTTTGTTTGCCTCTGCCTGATTAACAAGAACGCCAAGAAGGACTTTTATCTGATTTATTATTTCATCAATTTCTTTTTTAAGCGTCATTCGTATATCAAGCGCCACCTGGTCGTTTCTTGAACGTGCGGTGTGGAGCTTCTTGCCGAGCGTGTTGAGCCTTGATGTAAGCTCGCCCTCAACGAAGGTGTGTATATCCTCGGCGGTCATATCGATTTCAAGCTTGCCGCTCTTGATTTCATCAAGAATCTTTGCAAGCTCCGAGCAGATAGTTTCGCTCTCATTCTTTTCAATAATGCCGCAGGAGCCAAGCATTGTGCAATGCGCAATGCTGCCCTTGATATCCTCCTCAAACATTCGGCAGTCGAAGGATATTGAAGAATTAAAATCATTTGTTTCCTTGGCAAGTTCTTTTTTGAACCTGCCCTTCCATAGCTGAGCCATACTGTTTTCCTTAATTACTGTTTGTATATTTTTCAATCACGAACCACGGACCACGGACCACGAACCACGGACCACGAACCACGAACCACGGACCACGAACCACGGACCACGGACCACGAACCACGGACCACGGACCACGGACCACGGACCACGGATCACGAACCACGGATCACGGATCACGAATCACGCTGCTCGTCAAGCAGAGCCTTAACCTTTGTTGAAAGACCGAAGAGATTTATGAAGCCTGCTGCATCCGCCTGATTGTAGGCGCCGCCGTCCTCGCCGAAGGAAGCGATGTTTTCATCATAAAGGCTGAACGGAGAGGTTAAACCTGCGTTCATAACATTTCCCTTATAGAGCTTGAGCTTAACATCGCCGGTAACGGTTTCCTGAGTTTTATCAACAAAAGCGTCAAGCGCATCTTTGAGAGGGGAGAACCATAAGCCGTTATAAACAAGCTCGCCGTATTTCTGAGCAACTAATTTCTTATAGTGTGCAGTTTCCTTATCAAGGGTAATCATTTCGAGAAGCTCATGAGCTTTATAGAGAATTGTTCCTGCGGGAGTTTCGTAAACGCCGCGGCTCTTCATACCAACAAGGCGGTTTTCAACGATGTCAAGAAGACCGATGCCGTTTGCGCCGCCGATTTCATTGAGCTTTTCAACAAGCGCAAGCGCTTTCATCTCCTGTCCGTTAATTGCAGTCGGAACGCCCTTTTCAAAGTGGAGAGTTATATATGTTGGTTCATCGGGAGCCATTTCGGGAGCAACGCCGAGCTCAAGAAATCCCTCTTTGAGATACTGGGGCTCGTTTGCAGGGTCCTCAAGGTCCAATCCCTCGTGGGAAAGATGCCAAACATTTTTATCCTTTGAATAATTGGTTTCCCTGTTTATTTTAAGAGGAATGTTGTGCGCCTCTGCGTATTCAATTTCCTCCTCACGGGATTTGATATCCCATTCCCTCCAGGGGGCGATGATGTGCATGTCGGGAGCGAAACGCTTGACCGCCAGCTCGAAACGCACCTGGTCGTTGCCCTTTCCGGTGCAGCCGTGGGCGATGGCGTCGGCGCCTTCCGCCAGGGCTATCTCCGCCAGTTTCTTTGCCAGCACGGGCCTTGCGAAAGCAGTGCCC
>CAMYWU010000121.1 GCA_947302895.1 uncultured Clostridia bacterium
CATTCGGAAAGTGCGTTAACGACCGAGGCGCCGACGCCGTGAAGACCGCCCGATACCTTATATCCCGAGCCGCCGAACTTACCGCCTGCATGGAGAACGGTTAAAACAACCGTAACAGCGGGCAAGCCTGTTTTATCGTTAACCTCAACAGGTATTCCTCGTCCGTTATCCCTTACGGTTATGATATTTCCGGGAAGAATTTCGGTTTCAATATGGGTACAAAAGCCTGCAAGCGCTTCGTCTATGGAGTTATCAACAATCTCATAAACCAAATGGTGCAAGCCTCTGGGTCCTGTTGAACCGATATACATACCGGGGCGCTTTCTAACTGCTTCAAGTCCTTCAAGAACCTGAATACTGTTGCCCGAATATTCCTCGGTTACAAGAGTATCAATATCTTCTTCCTCTAAATTTGTTGTTTTTATTTCTTCACTCATATAATCACTCCGTGGTTTATTTACTTCGTTTATTAATCGTGCTTGTATTTATGGGGCTTATATAAACCTTATCATCGCAAACTATAAAGCTTTTTGGCAAATCATAGTTTACATAAACAACCCTTTTATCCTTTTCAGCCTTAGAGAGATAATCCCTTGTGGCTTTGTTTACCGTTGAGGTATCTATATCAAAAACACCTATTATTTCTTTATCATTAATAACGGTGTCCTCGCCAAGGTGAATAAACATATAAAAATCCTTTATCTTCTTTGCCTCCCTTGTTCAAAGGGAGGGGGACCGCTTGCGGTGGAGGGATGGTCATTTTCTCTAAGAACTACTAACGGCAAAAATATCTAAATCTAAGAATGGTTGCCGAAACGCATTCAGTCACTTCGTTCCCGCAGCGACTATCCCTCCGTCACTTCGTGACACCTCCCTTTGGCAAGGGAGGCAAATCAGTTTCTCGCTGCGCTCAATCAATTAAAAATCCCTTTTCAATATGGAAGGTCTTTCCGTTTTTAAGTCTTAATATTGTTTCTTTATCGCAGCAGGTTATGAAAACCTGGCGGTTTTTAATATGATTTAATATATAATCCTGGCGCTTTTCATCAAGCTCGCTCATAACATCGTCAAGAAGAGCAATGGGCTCCTTTTTTGTTATCTGTTCAAGCAGGCTTGCCTCTGCAAGCTTAAGGGCTAAAACGCAGCTTCTCTGCTGCCCCTGTGAGCCGTAAATACGGGCGCTTGTTCCGTTTATAAGTATTTCAATATCATCCCTGTGCGGTCCGACGGAGGTTGCTCTGTTTTGCATATCCTGAAATTTATTGTTTTCAAGCGCTCTGAGAAGCTTTTTTTCTATTTCTTCAACCTCGTTGCCATATTCAACAGCTGAAACATATTTTAAATCAATTTCTTCGTTTCCGCTGCTGATGCCTGAAAATATATCCTTAACATATGGTGTTAAAGCTTCAATATATTTTTTTCGCTGATAAACAATTTTTGCTCCGCTTATCGCACAGTTTTTATTCCAGATATATAAAAGACTGTCGAGCTCGGGATTATTTTTCAAATCCTTTAAAAGAGTATTCCTCTGATTTAAGCAGCGGTTATATTCCTTAAGAAGATTTCTGTAGTTTGATTTAAGCTGGCAAAGCGCAGCGTCAATAAATTTTCTTCTTTCTCCTGGACCGTCCTTAATCATATTAAGATGAACGGGGGAGAAAATAACTGCTTTGATTTCATCGGAAAGCGCCGCAGCACTTTTTTTCTTTACTCCGTTTAATGAAGCAACTCTTTTATTTTTAATATTAATCTCGGCGTTTTGCTCTCTTGAACTGCCTTCAAATTCAATTTTAAGACGGCTTTGCTCTTCGCCCATCATAACAAGCTGATTATCCTTTGCTCCCCGAAAGCTTTTTCCGCCGGTAAAAAGATAAATTGCTTCAATAAGATTTGTTTTGCCCTGAGCATTTTCGCCCCAGATGATATTAACATCATCAAAATCAAGGCTCAAATCCTTTATATTTCTGAAATTTTCAATATTTATGCTTTTAATTTTCATTTTCAATATAATAATCTGTTCCGAAGGCGGAAACTATATCGCCGTTTCTCAGCTTTTTGCCCCTTGCGGTGCATATTTCGCCGTTAACTCTTATTATTCCGTCCTGAATAAATTCCTTAGCCTGTCCGCCTGTTTCACAGATTCCTTTGAATTTTAAAAATGACTGAAGCTGAATAAAATCAGTATTTATTTTAACAACTTCTTTGTTGTGTTCAGCCTGTTTTACCTTAATTTTCATTTTTAAGCCTCATAGGAAGAACAAGGAATAAGAAGCTGTCTGTATTAACACTCATAATTTTAACAGGGCTAACAGGTCCGCAAAGCTCAATTTTAACCTCATCCGTATCAGCTGCGTTAAGCGCATCCAAAACAAATTTTGAATTAAAGCCTATTTCAACTCTGTCGCCGCTTGTATTTGCATGGGTATAGTCAACAACTCTTCCGAGAGAGGAAACTGTTGAAACTCTGAGCTGGTCGTTATCAAATAAACATCTTATTGGGTTTTTTTGATTGTTTTCAATAACGGGAAGAGTTCTTTCAATACAGTTGATTGCATCATCGGTATTAATAAGAACAGTTGTTGAAATTGTTTTTGGAACAGCACTTGTGTAATCAAGAAATTCACCGTCAAGAAGGCGGCTGATAATTGAATAGTTTTCAATTTCAAAAACAATATGTCTTTTTCCAATGCTGATTAAAACAGGCTTATCGCTTTCAACATCAAGAATTTTAATAATTTCTCTAATTGTTTTTTTAGGAACAATGAAGGTTATATCATCGCCCTCAAAATCAATTTTTTCTTTTCTTATTGCAAGTCTGTATCCATCAACGCCGATTAATGTTATTTCGCCATTTGCAATTTCAAATTTAAGACCGGTATAAACCGGCTTTGAATTCTCAGTTTCTGCAACAGCAAAAAGAGTCTGAATAATCATTGAATATAAAAGCTTCTGATTAAGTTCAAGAGGATATCCTCCGTTAACAGAAGGAAGCTCAGGATAATCATCTGCATCAATTCCTGTTATGTTATACTGAGCAGCTCCGCTGATAATTGAAACAGAAACGCCGTTTGTTTCAACAGTAACAACCTCATCGGAAAGCTTTCTTATAATTTCGCAAAGAATTTTTGCATTAATAACTATTGCGCCGGGCTCAATAACCTCAGCATCCATAATAGTATTAATACCAAATTCAAAATCATATCCTGTTAAACTTAAGGTATCTGAGCCGCATTCAATAAGAATACCTTCAACTGTCGGAATAGTAACCTTTGTTCCAACCGCTCTTATAACATTATTACAAGCATTGCTGAGCTCTTTTGTATTGCAAATAAATTTCATAATCTTTCCTTTCTCTTAAAAACGAACGAAAAACTCCTTTTTCGTTTTTTTCATCAAATATGTTTACTTTTAATAGTAATAATAGGGGGTGTTAAAATTGTTGAAAACTCTGTTTTTTGTTTTCATAACTGAATTTTTTATCAACAAATAATTTTTTTGAATTTTTGAAAAAATGTTGATAATGTGGAAAAATATTTTTTTAAACACCCTGTGTTGAAAATTTTATGTTGAAACTTAAAAAAACTGTTGAAAATTAAGAAGGTTCTTTTATGTTGTTTATAATATCAAGAACACGGGAATTTAAAGAGGAATCATTCTTTAAAAGCTGTTCCATTTTCTGAATATTATATAAAACAGAGGAATGATCCATATTATTAAATTCCTTGCCGATTGCCTCATAGCTCATGGATGTTGTTTCTCTGATAACATAAAAACACATTTTTTTAGCGTTTGAAATATTTGAGGTTCGCTTTTTGCTGTATATATCCTCAACCGAAACGCCCGTTGTTCTGCTTACCTCTTCAACAATTCTGTTGATTGTTATAGGAAGGGGCTGAACATCCTGAACAATATCCTTTATTGCAGTCTGTGCAAGGGATATTGTAGGAACCTGATTTGAAAATACGCACATTGCGTGGAGTCTCTTTGTTGTTCCTTCAAGCTGACGGATGTTTGATTTTATTCTTTCAGCAATATAATTAACAACATTATCGGGAATATTGAAGTTGAGAAGCTCCGCCTTACGCTTAATAATTGCACAGCGGGTTTCATATTCGGGAGTCTGGATATCTGCAAGAAGTCCGCTGACGAATCTTGAACGCAATCTGTCTGCAAGAGTATGAATTTCCTTAGGCGGTCTGTCCGAGGTAAGTACAACCTGCTTGCCGTTATCAACAAGAGCATTGAAGGTGTGGAAAAATTCCTCTTCTGTTGAGGTTTTACCTGCAATGAACTGAATATCGTCAACAAGGAAAACATCAATATTGTTTCTGTATTTATCGTGAAATTCATCAACGGTATGTTTGCCAAGGCAGGATATAAATTCGTTTGCAAATTCCTCGCTCTTGATATAAACAACCTTCATATCGGGAAAATTCTTCTGAACCTCATAGCTTATTGCATTGAGAATATGAGTTTTTCCGAGACCTGAATTACCGTAGATAAACAGGGGATTATAATTTGTTAAATTATTGCCCTTGCTTATCTGTCCGCCCGGGTCTGCAGCAATTGCTTTTGCAGCAGTATATGCAAACTTATTTGAAGGACCAACAATGAAATTATCAAATGTTAAAATATCATTTTTATAATTTTCAAGGTCCTGAAGGCTTTTCTGTTCCTCAGAAACATAATCCTCGGGGCTTCTATATATAATTTCAACCTCAAAGCCGCAGATTTTTTCAAAGGCTTCCTTAAGCAAATCGCCGTATTGGCTGATAACTGTGCTCTTTTTAAATTCGCTTGTGAAAGAAAGAACTGCTTTGCCGCCGCTGAAGCTTTCAATTTCAACATTGGAAAGCCATAAATCATAAGCGGTTGAGGTTATTCTTTCCTTACAGTAGGATAAAACGCTCTGCCATAAATCATTATAGTTATCCATATATTTTAAACCTTCTAACTAATTATAAAATATCACTCTTAATTATAATAAATAGTATATATTAAG
>CAMYWU010000122.1 GCA_947302895.1 uncultured Clostridia bacterium
CCCTTGAGGTTATTGAATCAGCCATTGCAATAAAAATTCCCGCCTTTGCAAAACTCTTTGACGGAAAGCCCGTTTGCGTTGTTAAAAACGGAAGAGTTCAGTATAAAGAGCTTGAAAGGCTGAGGTTTTCGCTTGATGATTTAAAGGATGCGCTAAGGCAGAAGGATGTTTTTGATTTGAGTGAGGTTGAAAACGCAATAGTTGAAACAAACGGTTCGCTCAGCGTTAAGAAAAAAGAGGGGAGCGGGGGCGAAGAGTGAAAAGAGTCTGGTTTGCGGTGGTTTTTATTCTGCTTTGCTCAGCGCTTTGCATTTATCAGCAGGGCTATGTTAAGCGATGCTGCGGTGAGCTCATCTATATGCTTGAGCAGGCGCAGGAGCTTGAGGAAGCAAAAAAAGATGACGAGCTTAAATTGAAAATAGATGAAATTCAAAAGTACTGGAAGCAAAAGAACGATTTTCTTTTTGTTTTTTCGGAGCATAGCGATATTGATGAAATAGCGCTGTATATTCGTTCGCTAAAGGAAGCGCATAATATGAAAAGTGCGCTTTCGGAAACGAAAACGCTTGTTATTATCTATTATGAAAACGAAAGGATAACTCTTGCAAATGTGTTTTAGCAAAAAGAAAAGCCAACATTGCAGTTGGCTTTCAGCATACATATTTAAAAACTATTTTGTCGCCCTGACAAACGCTGTATTTGCCGCAGGAAAATGCAGGCGAGCTTCCGTTTACGGTATAAACCCATCCGCTTTGATTTCCGCAGTCGAATTCATCGAGATTATTGATGCCCGAAACGTAAATTCCATATGCCGTTTTTCTTGAACTCAGCTTGACGCCCTTGTTTTTGCAGGTTCTTTTTAAAACGTCATAAACGCTTTCGCCGTCTTCAAAGTCGCATTTTGTTTTTGAGATAATAATTCCGTTTTCGGGAACGAATTCTTCGTGCCCTTCCTTAAGCTTATCCATATTGCTTAATATGGATTTGCATTCAACGGTTATGTAGCAGCTCTTTTTTTCCTTGGTTTGTGTTTGCTTTTTGGCTTTGGTTGCTGCTTTAGTTGTTGCTTTTTTTGTTGTTGATTTTTTGGCTGCAGTTGTTTTGGCGGTAGTATCTTTGCTTGATGTTTTTGCTTTAGAAGTCGTTTCGGTTGCTTTTTTAGTTGTACTCTTTGCAGATGACGTTTCTGTTTTGTCTGTGCTTTGGGCTGTAACTTTTTCGGTTGTTGCGGCGCTTGTTATAAGGCTGACGCTTTTTGTTGTTGTCTGTGTTGTTTGAGGTGAAACCGCTTTTACAAAAACAAAAACCGCAGAAAGCAAAAGAATAACAGCTAAAATGTTCAGCAGGTTTTTTTTCATCCATCAAGCTCCTCAAGTGTTTTCAGCATTGCCGAGGAGGAAACCTTAACTGCTTCCTCGGAAATATCACAGCCAAGCTCGTATAAATCAACGCAGGAAAAAATATCCTCAATAACATCAAAAAGCAGGTTCATTCCTGTTTTTCCAAGCTTTCTGACAGTCTGGGAAAAGATGTTGAAAACCGCCTTGCTTGTGTCCGCCTTCTTAATCCAGTTGGTCTGGCTTCGTTCAATAAAGCATATTGCGCCAAGGCGAACGTTTTCGGGATTTGAATAATCGTATTTACCGCTCCAGGGAGTTCCGCACGCATAGATTTTACCATCTATTTTTCGGATTGCGGGCTTATCGTCGTTTAGCATATAAGCCCTGTTTCCAAAATATTTCAGCCAGAGGTTTGCGTGGGTTGATTTTCCTGTTCCGCTGTCCGCAGAAAAGGCGTATGCAACGCCGTCAACAACTATGCAGGAGGAATGAAGCAATATGCCGTTAAACCTGAGAATTGCTGCATAAAAATCGGCGCCTGTGAGCATATATGCCCAATCGTCAAAGCTCAGCTCAGGATGCTTTTCAACAGAAGCGTTTATTCGCTCATCGGAAACGTTGATTGTGATATCGGCTTTTAATTCATTGCTCTGATTTTTTGAAAGATACGGACGGGCCTGTTTTTCGGTTCTTCCGTAGCAGGTCTGTATATCAACTCTCAGCCCTGCGATATCATAGTATGGCATCGCTTTCCCTCCTTTCACATTTTTCTTTGCAATACAAAATATCGCCTGTCAATTAGTATAATAGAAAACCCAATTCAAGTCAAATATTGTTTTTAAATAAATAATGTGATAAAATATAAAAAAATTCCGATTGGAGAAAGCTATGAAAAAGAGAAAGCACGGCGCTGTAATTGCCATACTTGTTATTATTCTAATTGCTGTTATCGGCGGCTTTGGCTACTACGGCTATAATCTTATCCAAAACGATATAAACGGTAAAAACCAGGCGGATAGCGAATACACTCTTGTTATAACCAAAAACGATTTTGAATATGAAATCGGCAAGAAGCTCTATAACAACACGATTGTTGTAATTGATTCGGTCTGGACCTCGTGGATGGCTAAGCATTATCCCGATTTTACCTACATAAACGGCGAATACTATCTCAATTCAAATATGAGCTATGAGGAGCTTGCAAAGAAGCTTCAGAATCCCGATATTTCGCATAAAACCGTTAAGGTTGCAATTCCCGAGGGTTATAATGTTATGCAGATTGCAAAGACTCTTGAGGAAAACGAAATCTGCAAGGCAAGCGATTTCCTTGAGGTCTGCAAATCAAAAGAGGGCTTTGACTATGAATGGCTGAGCAGTATTCCCGATGATGAGCTTATCGCATATCAGCTTGAGGGCTTCCTTTTCCCTGCAACCTATGATTTTGCACAAAACTCAGATGCAAAGGGAATAGCCGATGCAATGCTCAACGCCTTTGACCAGAGAATAAGCGATAAATGGACTGCGTTCTGCGAGAAAAACAATATGACTCTTTTTGAGCTAATCAACCTTTCAAGCGTTGTTCAGGAGGAGGCTTTCGGTCCTGAATCAACAGGAAATATTGCTTCCGTATTCATCAACCGTCTTGATAAGGGCGCTAAGCTCCAGAGCGATGTAACATATTTCTATGCAAGGGATTTAAGGGATGACTACGGCTTTTCCCAGGCAGTTTATGATTCATACTATACTTATCGCTGCAAGGGACTTCCGAGCGGACCTATTACAAATCCGGGTGAAGAAATGATTAATGCGGTTGTTAATCATCCCGATACTGAATATCTTTATTTCTATTCAGATTTGAATAAGGAATTTCATTTTGCAAAAACCTATGAGGAGTTTGTTGCGCTTCAGAAAAAATATCCGTGGAAATAATTACAAATTACGAATTACGAATTACGAATTTCGGGCGGGCGCTGCCCGCACCCATTGTGTTTAATTATGAGAATTTTAACGGCGAATGAAATAAAACAGGTTGAGTGTAAATGCTTTGAGCTTTACAGCAGCGAGGCAGAGCTTATGCTTAAGGCGGGAACAGCCTGTTTCAACAGTATAATTGATAAATATGAAAGCGAGCTTTCGGGTGCAAGAGTTGCGGTTTTCTGCGGAAACGGCAAGAATGCGGGCGATGGCTTTGTTATCGCACGCCTTTTGTGGAGCAGGGGAATAAATGCAAAGATTGTTCTCTGCGATAAAGCGCCTTCAATTGATGAACCGCTTATGTACTATAACCACGCACTCAGCAGTGGCGTAAAGGTTGAGAGCTTTACAAGTGGCAGCGCAAATGCCTATTCTATTATCGACTGTATTTTCGGAATTGGCTTCCACGGGGAAGCAAGAGCTCCGTTTGATACGGTTTTTAAAGCGGTTAACGAAAGCGGCGCAAAAGTTATTGCAATTGATACTCCGAGCGGAACTGATGCAACAACGGGCAAAGCCTGTGAAAACGCTGTTAAAGCGGATTATACCATTGCAATTTCAACGCTGAAATATGCCCATATTCAGCCGCCCTCAAACGCTCTTTGCGGAGAAATTTCGGTTGTTGATATCGGAATTAGCGAGGATTGCTATGATGAGGGCTATATCGAAACAATTGATTTTGATGAGGTTAAAAGCTGTTTTGCTCCGAGGGATAAAAACGCAAATAAAGGCACCTTTGGCCATCAGCTGAATATATGCTCAAGCTATAAGATGTTCGGGGCAGGGGTTATTGCAACCAAGGCGGCGCTGAGAAGCGGTGCAGGTCTTGTTAAGCTTATGCTGCCGGAATCTGCATATCCCCTTGCAGCATCGCATCTTGTTCAGCCCCTTTTTGAGCCCTCGCCTGAAAACGAAGAAAAAACCTTTTCAAAGCAAGCGATTGATATTGCAAAAGAGCAGCTTGAATGGTCAAACAGCGTTGTTCTCGGCTGCGGTATCGGCGTTAATGAGGATACAAAAGCGCTTTGTGAATATGTTCTGAAAAATTCAAAAGCTCCCGTTATTCTTGATGCGGATGGAATAAACTGCATAAATGGGCGCATATCTATATTTAAGGAGATTAAAGCGCCGGTTGTTCTTACGCCGCATCCGCTTGAGATGGCAAGGCTGGTATCAAAATCAATTGCCGAGATACAGGAAAACAGAATAAAAACAGCTAAAGCGTTTGCTAAGGAGACAGGCGCAATTCTTGTGTTAAAGGGCGCAAACACAGTTGTTACAAACGGAGATAAGGTGTTTGTGAACCTTACCGGGAATCCCTCTATGGCAATGGGAGGAACGGGGGATATGCTAAGCGGAATGATTGGAGCTTTTGTTGCTCAGGGGCTCAATCCCTTTGACGCTGCAAAATGCGCTGTGTATATCCACGGAAAATGCGGCGATGAAGCCGCAAAAAAGCTCAGCCAGAGAGGAATGCTTGTTTTTGATATGATGGACCGGCTCGGCGTTTTAATGTCCCAATTTGAATAAATATTGACCGAGCGGAGCGAGAAACATATTTGCGCCCCTTGAACAGGGGAGAGGGCCACAAAGTGGCGAGGGGATGTTCGCCGATGGAGCGAAGCGACAAAGTGTATTA
>CAMYWU010000123.1 GCA_947302895.1 uncultured Clostridia bacterium
CGAGAAGCACGTGAATAACAACGCCAACGTAGTCAAGGCAAATCCATTCGCTTGTTCTGCCCTCAATGTGATGGGGCTCTATTCCCTGTTCGGAGAGCTTATATTCAATTTCATCGGCAATAGCCTTAAGCTGTGTGTTTGAGGAAGCTGTTGCAATAACAAAATAATCGGTTAAAACAGTTAAATCATCAACCTTGATAACCTCAATGCCGCTTCCTCTTTTGCTGTCTATTGCCTTAACAGCAATTTCAACTATCTTTTTGTAATCTTCCATAATAATCTCCTACTAATCGGGTGCGGGTGTCCCGCCCGAAATTCTCAATTCTCAATTCTCAACTCTCAATTTATTTACTGTCCAATTATAACATTCCAGCGTATCGGGATGCAATGTTCTTTCGTGGGAAACAACATCGCAGATTGTATATTTAAGCGAATAAAGCATACCTTCAAGCAGGCTTTCATCCGTTTTTTTGCGCATAATATCGAGATCGGGATAGCTTCTGTCCGCCGATGTGAAATCCGCAAGATAGATGAGCATTTCAAATAGAGTCATATTCGCTCTGCCCGTTGTGTGGTATCTTATGCCTGAAATAATATCCTCATCCGTTATTCCAAGAACATTTTGTACATATGCCGCACCGCTCATCTGGTGAAAAACTCTATGGTTGCTCTTTTCAAAATCCGAGAGCTTATATCCGTTTTCTTCAATCAGGCGTATCTGCTCATCATTCGGCATTTCCTTTGTTATATCGTGAAGAATTCCTGCAACATACGCCTTTTCTTCATCAATGCCGTGCTTTTTTGCAAGCTCCCTTGCCTTATCCGCAACGCACATACTGTGATGAAAGCGGTAGGGCGAAAGAGTTTCTTTTATTAGTTTTATATATTCTTCTGTCTTATACATAAAGCTTGTTTTCCTTTATATATTCTTCAACTGCCTCGGGAACAAATTTTGAAACGCTTTCACCGTTTTTAACCATTGCCCTGATATCCGAGGACGAAATTTCAAAAACATTGAAATCGGTTATAACCGCATTTTTGATGTATTCGTTTTCCTCTTTGAAGGCAAGCAGCTTTTCAAAATCCTCATCATTTCTTGCAGCCGTGCAAAGCGTTGTTAATGAGGCAATTTCCTTTGCCCTATACCAATTATTGAAATACAAAAACTGGTCGGAGCCGATTATGAGATAAAACTCATCCTTCGGGAAAAGCGCTTTAAGCTCGCAAATTGTATCAAAGCTATAGCTCTTTCCCTCACGCCTGTATTCGATATCGGATATTTCAAAAGCTTCGTTATCGCCGATTGCGAGCTTCAGCATATTAAGCCTGTCCTCACCCGAAGCAAATTCTGCGCCGCTTTTATGGGGCGGATTTGAGGTTGGAATAAATATTATTCTATCAAGCGCAAGCTCTTTTAAATAATTCTCTGCAAGCTTTATATGCCCTGTATGAACGGGGTTGAATGCTCCGCCGAAAATTCCCGTTTTCATCAGCTTCTGCCCTGCTTCTTTTCTCTGTCGTTCTTATATCGGGGGCGGTCGTATTTAGCATAGGGATTTTTTGCTTCCTTTTCCCTCTGCCTTGCTCTCATACCCTTGATTTTAACCTTTTTCTTGGCAGTTGCCTTTGCAGAGCCCGAGCCTCTTTTTTTCTTCTTTTCGGCAATTCTTTCTTCATCGGCCTCACGGTATAAAACTATAACGCCGCCGATAACCTGAATAACCTCGGCGCCGAGCTTTTCGGCAAGCTCGGGAGCAAGCTCCTTCGGGGTTTTCGGACAGGTTTCAAGATGTACCCTGATTTTAATAAGCTCACGAACATCAAGAGTATCATCAATCTGTGAGATAAGATTATCGGTTATCCCCTCTTTGCCAATCTGAATAATCGGCTCAAGCCCATTAGCCTTTGCTCTCAAAGCAGCTCTTTCTTTTGAAGTCATATCAATTCTCCCTTCGGTCGAATTAGTTTCGCGTTTCGCGCTCCTCGTTGCGCGTCCTCGGTTTCTCACTTCGTTCGATCAATTAATAATATAATAGCCGACTGCAAGTCCCTCAATTCGTCATTCGTAATTCGTAATTAAATTAGTTGTTGCAATTCAACAACTAATTTTCTCAGCGCGTTGCCTCGGTGGGAAATGCGGTCTTTTTCTTCAGCGGTGTATTTTCCGAAGGATCTTCCGTCAACTAAAAACAGCGGGTCGTATCCAAAGCCCTCGTTGCCGTCTCGCTCAAAACCGATATAGCCATAGCACTCGCCGTGAACATTGATTTCCCTTCCGTCGGGAAAAGCGCAGCAGATGGCACAGGCATAGTGAGCGCCTCTTTTTTTCATCGGAACGCCCTCTAGTTTTTCAAGCAGAAGGTCGTTGTTATCCTCATCGTCGCCGCCTGAGAAACGGGCTGAATATACGCCCGGTGCGCCGCCGAGAAAATCAACGCAAATGCCGCTGTCATCAGCTATTGCAGGAAGCTTCGTAGCCTTGCAGGCTGCAAGCGCCTTTATTCTTGCATTGCCCTCAAAGGTATCGGCATCCTCGGCAACCTCTTCAAGCGTTATGCCGAGCATTTTTGCCGTTACAACGTTTATTCCGAGCGGCGACAAAATTCTCTGCATTTCGCCAAGCTTTTTCATATTATTTGAAGCTAAAATGAAATCCATATAATTTACTCCGTGAATAGTTGTGAGTTGCGCGCGCCGAGTTGCGAGTTATAGGGTGCTGCGCACAGCATTATAATTGCCGAGGGCAGGTCCCTCAATTCGTAATTCGTAACTCGTAACTCGTAATTGTTTATTCTTCAACGCCTGTTATAAAATCCGCAATGCTTTCATCGTCTTCGTGGGTTGGTTTCATATCAAAAAGCGCTGATGCAAATGCGTCTGCATCAAAGGGCTGAAGGTCGTCTATCTGCTCTCCTACGCCAACGAATTTAACAGGAACATCAAGCTCATTATTGATTGCAAGAACAACTCCGCCACGTGCGGTTCCGTCGAGCTTGGTAAGAATTATACCTGTTATGCCTGCTGCTTCCTTGAAATCCTTTGCCTGATTAACGGCGTTCTGACCCGTTGTTGCATCAAGCACAAGCAGGGTTTCCCTTGAACAGTCGGGAAGCTCTCTGTCTATAACACGGCTGATTTTATTCAGCTCATCCATAAGGTTTTTCTTGTTGTGGAGTCTGCCTGCGGTATCAATAATAATAACGTCCGCACCCCTTGCCTTGCCAGCCTGGATAGTATCGTAAACAACTGCGGCAGGGTCGCTACCCTCGGCGTGCTTTATGAGGTCAACATCAGCTCTGTCCGCCCAAACCTGGAGCTGCTCAATCGCAGCGGCACGGAAGGTATCGGCTGCACCGAGGATAACGCTTCTTCCCATATTCTTAAGGCGAAGGGCAAGCTTACCGATTGTTGTTGTTTTGCCGACCCCGTTAACGCCGATAACAAGAATAACCGAAGGCTTTGTTCTTATTTTAAGATAGGAACCACCCCAAACAACACCCGCAACAATATCCTTCATTGTTTCACGAACCTTATCAACCGAGGTGATTTTATCGTTTTCAATTTTTGCTTTGAGGTCTCTGATAACTCTTTCGGCAGTCGGCATTCCGACATCGCCCATTATCAAAACCTCTTCAAGCTCATCAAAGAGCTCATCATTTATTTCATCGTATGACTGAATAACCTCATCCATCTGGGCGGTTATTCCCTCATCACGGGTTTTCCTCAAACCCTTTCTGAATTTATCAAAAAGTCCCATATTTTCTCCCTTCGGTAGAAAAAATTTGCATTGCAAGTTTCGAGTTGCGCGTTGTGCGTTGCGCGTTTTAGGTTACTCGCTGCGCTCGAACGATAATAAAATCGGAGCAAAGCGACCCGAAAACTTGCAACGAGAAACGCAAAACGCAGAACTTATTCTAATCCCATTTGCGTTGTGCGTTACGCGTTTTAGGTTACTCGCTGCGCTCGAACGATAATAAAATCGGAGCGAAGCGACCCGAAAACTTGCAACGAGAAACGCGAAACGCACAACTGGATAAAAGCTAACTGGCTTTTACTCCAGTCCCATTTGCGCTGCAAGCTCTGCGCTCTGCAATTCAAGCAGCTTTGAAACGCCCTTTTCCTGCATTGTAACTCCGTATAAAACATCAGCTTCTTCCATAGTTCCTCGTCTGTGGGTAATTGAAATGAACTGGGTTTTATCTGTCATCTTTCTGAGATATTTTGCAAAACGCTCAACGTTTACGTCATCAAGCGCAGCCTCAACCTCATCATAGATACAAAACGGCGAAGGCGTTACCTTAAGCACGCTGAACAGAAGCGCCATTGCTGCAAGAGATTTTTCACCGCCTGAGAACAGATTAATGTTCTGAACGGATTTTCCCGGCGGCTGAATTTTAATTTCAATCGGACTTTCAAGGCAGTCATCGGGATTTTCAAGAATAATCTCGCCCTTTCCGCCGCCGAAGAAATCAGCAAACGAAACCTTGAATTCCTCGTTTATACGTCTGAAGCTTTCCATAAATTTCTCGCTCATTGAAGCGGTTAAATCATGGATGATATTAAGAAGCTCCGCCTTTGATTTTTCAATATCGGAAATCTGGGATTTCAAAAATTCATATCTCTCCGAAACCTCTTTATATTCCTCAATTGCGCCAACGTTAACCGAGCCGAGCGCTCTGATTGAAGCCTTAATCTCGGTAAGTCTTCTCTTTGCCGCAGGCATATCCTCGATAACAATTCCGAGACTCTGAGCCTGAACCCTGGTAAGCTCATACTGCTCAAAGAGCATATCATTAAGCTCATCGTATTCCCTTGTCATTGCAGCCTTGCGTTCTTCAAGACGAACAAGCTCGGCTGAGAGTTTCTCTTTATCGCCCAGCTTTGCCTTTTCGTTTTCACGAAGCTCGCCGCTGCGCTTCTCAAGCTCGTTGCGCTGATTTATATG
>CAMYWU010000124.1 GCA_947302895.1 uncultured Clostridia bacterium
TTGGTGGGAACAACAGGGCTCGAACCTGTGACCCCCTGCTTGTAAGGCAGGTGCTCTCCCAGCTGAGCTATGCTCCCGTATGTCGCATCAGCGACGGGTTATATAATACAATATAATTTTTTAAAAGTCAACACTTTTTTATGTTTTTTTAAATATTAAATTGCATTATCTATTAGCTTTTGAATATCCTTTGGAGTAAATACATACTTCTTGTTGCAAAAATGGCAATCTACCTCTGTATTTTTATCGTCGGCAGCCATTTCCTTAAGATTTTCAATGCCAGTTGATATCAATGCGTTTTCAACACGCTCCTTAGAGCAGTTGCATTTATAACAAAACTGACTTTCATCAAGCTTATCAATTGTAAAGCCCTTAAGCGCTCTTTTTGCAATATCATCCGCATTCATACCGCTGCTGAGCATTTCGGTTACAGAAGGTATATCCTTGATGTTTTCTTCAATCCTGTCTATCGCCTCATCCTCACAGCCGGGAAGAAGCTGAATAATAAAACCGCCTGCATTCTTAACGCTTAAATCAGGATTAACAAGAACTCCGAGAGCGCAAACAGACGGCGTTTGCTCCGAGGTTGCAAAATAATTTGTTATATCCTCTGCAATTTCACCACTGATAATCGGCGTTTGACCAACATATGGCTCTTTGAGTCCAATATCCTTTATAACATAGAGCATTCCGTCAGTTCCTACTGCACCGCTTACGTTAAGCTTTCCGTTTGAATTAAGAGGAAGCTCAACAACGGGGTTTTGAACATATGCCCTTGCATTACCCGAGGAATCGGAAACAGCTATCAAATCGCCTGTCTGTTATATATCTAACTGCCTTATCCATAGTTCTCCTTATTTTATACAAACAAAAAATATTCTTTCACTGTCTATCTTCGGCTCAGAAAAATCAAAACCGCCATATATGTTAATACTGTTAAAACCTGCGCTTTTTAACATATCGCAGAGAGCTTCTTTGCTGTAAGCTCTTTCATTAAACTCTTCGCTGTATCTGTCGTAGCTTTCACCGTTATATACAAAGAAATCAAGCATAATTCTGACAATATTATCTTCAAGAAGTTCGTTATCCCAGGAAAGAAAGAAATCTTCTTCATCATAAACATATGCTCTGTTATTCAGCGCTGTCTGATGCTTATAAACAGTATTAACATCAAAAATGAATATGCCGCCGTCATTAAGCGAATTATATACGTTTTTAAAGGTTTTCAAAACATCCTCTTGCTCGGTTAAGTGATTAATACTGTCAAGACAGCATATAAAACCGTCAACATGCTCTTCAAGCTCAAAATCCTGCATTTTAGCATTAAGCAATGAGAATTTACCGCTATAATCAGTCAGCCTTTGCTGAGCCTGTGAAAGCATATCGCAGGAAGCGTCTATTCCGATAACCTCAAAGCCCTCATTAATGAGTTTTTCGCGCATTATTCCCGTTCCGCAGGCTAAATCAACAACGCTTTTAACATTATTATCTTTAAAAATGCCGGAAATAAAACTACTTCCGGCATCATAATCAACATTCTGATTTAAATAGTCATAGAACCTTGCGAAAATATTATAACTATTCATTTTCACTCTCTTTAATTCTCTCAAAAATTTTATCGTATCCGTCGCAGCCATACTGAAGCGAGCGGTTTACCCTGCTGATTGTTGCAGTTGAAGCGCCTGTTTCATTAACAATATCGGTATATACACATTTCTGAGAGAGCATTTTAGCAACTGCAATTCTCTGAGCAAGAGTTTTAAGCTCCTGAACTGTGCATAAATCCTCAAAGAAATCATAGCATTCTTCCGTTGTTTCAAGCGCAAGAATTGCTTTAAAAAGAAAATCAACATTCTGATCTGCAATTTTATTATTCATTTCAAGACCTCCGAAACATTCTATTTAGTATTTTAACACATTAAAGTGTGATTGTAAAGAAAAAATCTCAGAAATATCGGAGATTTTATAATTTATTAATTATGCATTTATCAACTTATCATAAATGTCAAAGCAATCGAAGGTTGCAAAATAATCCTTTTCCGTTTCAGCTCTTCTTATAAGCTCAAATGAGCCGTCCTCTTTAAGAAGAATCTCGGCATGCTTAAGCTTTCCGTTATAGTTATAACCCATTGCATAGCCGTGAGCGCCTGTATCGTGGATATAAAGGATATCGCCCATTTCGATAGTAGGAAGCTTTCTGTTCACAGCGAATTTATCGTTGTTTTCGCAAAGAGAACCTGTTACATCATAGAATTCTTTTCTCTTAGCTTCTTCCTTGCCTAAAACGGTTATATGATGATATGCGCCGTACATTGCAGGTCTCATAAGGTCAACTGCGCAAGCGTCAACGCCGATATAATCCTTATGTGTATGCTTTTCGTTAATAGCCTTTGTAACAAGTGCTCCGAAGGGAGCCATCATATATCTTCCAAGCTCAGTGCAAAGTTTAACATCTCCCATTCCTGCAGGAACAAGGATTTCATCATAAACCTCTTTAACGCCCTCGCCAATTGCTTTAATATCACAAGCCTCATCATGCGGGTTATACGGAATACCGATACCGCCGGAAAGGTTAATGAAGGAAATCTTAACGCCAACCTGGTCCTTAATCTTTACAGCAAGCTTAAAGAGCTTTTTAGCAAGCATTGGATAATAGTCGTCGGAAAGAGTATTACTTGAAAGGAATGCATGCATACCGAATTCCTTAACGCCCTTTGCCTTCATAACAGCATACGCTGCAAAAATCTGCTCAGTTGTCATACCGTATTTTGCATCACCGGGCTCATCCATAATATCGTTTGTAATCTGGAAAACACCACCGGGATTATAACGGCAGCTCATCTTTTCGGGGAGCTTTCCGCAAGCCTTTTCAACTGCTTCAATATGTGTAATATCATCAAGGTTGATAATGCCGCCAAGCTCGTTGCAGTATGCAAATTCCTCAATCGGAGTATCGTTTGAAGAAAACATAATGTTATCTCCTGTAACTCCGAGAGCCTTTGAAATCATAAGCTCGGTTTTTGAAGAGCAGTCGCAGCCGCAGCCGTATTCATTAAGTATTTTAATCAAATACGGATTTGGTGTTGCTTTAACAGCAAAGTATTCCTTAAATCCTTCATTCCAGGAAAATGCATCGTAAAGCGCTTTAACATTTTCTCTGATACCCTTTTCATCATAGATGTGAAAAGGTGTTGGATATTTTTCAATAATTTCATTTGCCTTATCAAGTGTTATAAAAGGTGTTTTGCTCATATTCAGTCCTCCTGCTAATCATTTAGAGCTTTTTCAATTTCTGATTTAACCTTATCAAGTCCCAAGCCGCTTTGGGATGAGAAAGGAATTGCAACAACTTCGCCAAGCTGCTCGAATTCTTTTTTGCTTTCTTCAAGCCGCTTTTCAAATTCTTTTTTCTTTAATTTATCAGCCTTGGTCATAACAATAATGAAAGGAATATTCATTTCCATCATAAAGCTGATCATTGCGCAGTCATCCTCGCTGGGCTTATGGCGCATATCAACAAGCTGAACAACAAGCTTTATATTGCGGTTGCTCTTGAAATAGCCCTCCATAAGCTCACCGAAGCGCTCTTTTTCCTGCTTGCTGATTTTAGCATAGCCATAGCCCGGTAAGTCAACAAATTTAACACCGTCTACATCATAGAAGTTTATTGTTATTGTTTTACCGGGTACGGAGCTAACTCTTGCAAGCGATTTTCGGTTAAAAAGCTTGTTGAGAAGCGAGCTTTTGCCAACATTTGAGCGTCCTGCAAAAGCAATTTCACACTCATTTGAAGGCGGAAGCTGATTTGATATTCCGTATGCCCTTTCAAAAATGGCTTTATTATAATTCATTGTTAAATAACTACTCCGTTATTCTGAGCATTTTCAACCTTGGTTGAATATGTAATCATATTGCTTTGTTTGCTTTCATTCTTGCCCGGGTTGTATTCAAAAGCAGTACCAATAAGCTCATCAAAGCTGTTTACGCAAACAAATTCAACGCTGTTTTTAACCTCCTGGCTTATATCCTGCAAATCCTTTTCATTATCCTTTGGAATAATAACGGTTTTGCAGCCTGCTTTATATGCCGCCATTGATTTTTCTTTAAGTCCGCCGATTGCAAGCGCTTTTCCCTTAAGTGAAATCTCGCCCGTCATTGCAACCTCGGATTTAATAGGCGTTTGAGTAAGCTCGCTTAAAAGAGCGGTTGTTATTGCAAGTCCTGCCGAAGGTCCGTCCTTGGGAATTGCTCCCTCGGGTGCGTGGATATGGATATCCTTTGTTTTATAGAAATCTGTTTCAATTCCGTATAAATCGGATTTTGACCTTATGTAGCTTACCGCAGTTTTTGCACTTTCCTGCATAATATCGCCAAGGTTACCCGTGAGTTCAATCTTGCCAGTTCCGTTTAAAACAGAAATCTCAATAGGAAGCATTGTTCCGCCAACTTGAGTCCACGCAAGGCCGTTAACGATTCCGATAAGATTTGTATCGCTTATCTCATCCTTCTGGTATTTTTCAACGCCAAGATAATCCTTGATATTCTTCTCATAAATCTTAACCGAGCTTTTTGAGTTTTCAAGTTCAAGCAGGGCTTTTCTGCAAAGGGTTGCAATCTGTTTTTCAAGACCTCTGACTCCTGCTTCCCTTGTGTAGCAATCAATTATTTTATAAATTGCTCCATCGGTTATTTTAAGCTCTTTAGACGTCATTGAATGCCTATCAAGCTGTTTTTTAACAAGATGCTTCTTTGCGATATTGAACTTCTCTTCAACTGTGTATGAATTAAGCTCAATAACCTCCATTCTGTCGTAAAGAGGAGCAGAAATGGTTGAAACATCATTTGCAGTTGTTATAAATAAAACCTTGCTTAAATCAACAGGAAAATCAATATAATGGTCGTTGAACGCTTTGTTCTGTTCG
>CAMYWU010000125.1 GCA_947302895.1 uncultured Clostridia bacterium
TAAGGGCGCTGTTAAATGCAAAAAATGCAGAAAAAATTTCTGGGTTTTCATCAGAGCGAAGAAAACCTACGACGATGTTTTAATCAAAGAACACTATATTGAAATGAATAAGAAGAGAGCAAGAAAACTCTTTTCAAAGTCTTAAATAAAATAACACTTTATTTTTAGACAGATTTATTATATAATAGTCTTTAGTAAACCGAAAAGGAGAGGCATTTATGGCATCTAAGGATTATGATGATTTACTTGAATCTTTTATGAATAATTCTCAGAAGGTTTATAATGAGGATAAGGATATTCAAAAAAAGAAGGGCGATGCTCTTCCTTCCTCATACAGCGTTAACGGCGCAGATAAGAATAAACCCAAGAAAAATAAAAAGAATAAATCTCCGAGGCCGAAGAAATCACCCGTTGCAAAGTTTTTTGCATCTCTTGGCAAGGCAATACTTGCGCTTATTATGGTTTTCGGAGTTGTTGCAGTTGTTTGCGCTTCTGTAATCGGTATATATGGCTACAGCGTTGTTCACGGTGATGCCGTATTTGATCTGGATAAGGAAAAATACAGCCAGAACCAAACCTCATTCCTTTATGGATATAAGGACGCAAAAAAGAAAAATATTGTTGAAATCGCAAGGCTCCACGGTGAAGAAAACCGTGTTTGGATTAATCTTGATGATATCAATGAATATCTTCCGCAGGCGTTTATTGCTATTGAGGACGAGCGCTTTGAAACCCACCACGGCGTTGACTGGAAGCGTGTCGGAGGAGTTATCCTTGTTTCGAGAAATGCAGGCCAGGGCGGGTCAACAATTACTCAGCAGCTGATTAAAAACTTAACGGATGAAAACGATGTTACCTTTGTTCGTAAGTTTAACGAAATTCTTTCAGCGCTGAACCTTGAAAAGCATTATTCAAAGGATGAGATAATCGAAGCTTATTTGAATACGATTTATTTATCCCACGGCTGCTACGGCGTTAAAACTGCTGCGGAAACGTATTTCGGTAAGGATGTTGAGGATTTGAATATTGCTGAATGCGCCTGCCTTGCAGGTATAACTCAGTATCCCTCAAAATACGACCCGCTTATTCATCCCGATAACAACAGAACCCGTCAGCTCTGGATATTAAAGAAGATGAATTCGCTTGGCTATATTTCCGATGCCGAATATCTTGAAGCAAAAAACTATGAAATGGTTTTCACCAATTCCAAGAACTATAAGGGTTCCCAGGTTAAAGAGGATAAAAACGTATCTAAGGATAAAGCAAAGATTAATTCCTACTATACCGACTATGTTATAGAGGAAGTTATCAAAGACTTGCAGAAAATGGGCTATAGCTCAAAAAAAGCTAAGAATATGATTTACGGCGGCGGTCTTAAAATCTATTGCGCAATTGATTTTGATGTTCAGAGCGCAATTGAGGATGTTTACGTAAATTATAAGAAGATGCCCGATAAATCCGTTCAGGGCGCCTGCGTTGTTATGGATTATAAGGGAAGAATTCTCGGCATTGTAGGCGGAACGGGCAAGAAGAAGGCAAACCGTGTTTTAAACAGAGCTTCGCAGTCAAAGCGTCAGCCAGGTTCAACAATCAAGCCGCTTTCTGTTTACAGCCCTGCGCTTGAAAAGAGCCTTAACGACCCGAATACAGATATATTCTGGTCAACTCCGACTCCCGATAAGCCTTTAATGCGTCTGAGCAACGGCAAAATGTGGCCCACCAATGAAGGCGGCGGATATAGCGGAAAGAATGTAAGCGTTCAGGTTGGTCTTGCAAAATCAATGAACACAATCTCTGCTCAGACTCTCGATAAAATCGGTCCTTCATATTCTTACGACTATATTTCAAATCGCTATCACATTTCAACGCTTGATGTTATAGACGAGGACTATGCTCCTATGGCAACAGGTTCATTGACAAACGGTGTTACTCCGCTTGAAATGACCACTGCTTATCAGGCATTCGGAAACGGCGGCTATTATTACGAAAGCTATTCATATTATAAGATTGAGGACTCACTCGGTAATGTTATTATCGAAAAAGACCCCGAGGGCTCAAAGGAAACCGCTATTTCTGAGGGTACAGCAGGTATTATGAACAAGATGCTTCAAACTGTTATGACTCAGGGTACAGGTACCACATATAAGCTCAGCAATATTCAGTGCTTCGGTAAAACAGGTACAACAACCGAGAATAAGGATAGATGGTTTATCGGCGGAACTCCCGAATATGTTGGCGGAGTTTGGTATGGCTACGATACTCCTAAAGAGGTTCATTACTATCTTTCTCCAAACCCCTGCGGAACAATCTGGAATCTTGTAATGAAGAATATCTATGAAAAGAAGGGCGTTAATAAACGTGAATTCCCAACTCCTGAATGCATTGTTCACAGAGAATACAGCCCCGAAAACGGAAAGCTTTGCTCGGGCAGCGGCGTTTATGGTTGGTTTGATAAGAACAATCTTCCGGGTAGAACAACCTATACTCCGACAACCGAGGAAACAACAACCGATAAGAATGAAACCACAACAAAGAAAGCTGAACAGACAACCTCTGCTCAGACAACATCACCTCAGACAACTCAGGCGCAGACAACTGCTTCTTCAGGTGATGCAAACGATTAAATAACAAAAGAGAATAGGAAAATCGGGCTTCCGATTTTCCTTTTCTTTTAAGAGGATTATTTATGAAGATAATGGCGATTGATTACGGAAATACGAGAACGGGAATTGCTTTTTGCGATGTTAAAGAAATTCTTGCGTCTCCTCATTCTGTTATTAAAGAAACATATCAGCCAAAGCTTATTGATAAGCTTCTTGAAATAATTAATAACGAAAAGCCCGAACTCATAGTTATCGGGCTTCCTCGCAATATGGACGGTTCATACGGATTTCGCTGTGATGAATGCAAAGCACTCGGAGAGGAGCTCCGGAAGACTTGCAGCATTCCAATTGATTATCAGGATGAGCGTTTAACAACTGTTTTAGCTCATAATGCTTTATATGAAAATAATGTAAGAGGTAAAAAGAGAAAGGAAACGGTTGACGCTGTTTCGGCTGTTATGATTCTTCAAAGCTATATTGATTCAAAAAGAAAGTAATTTTTTAAAACTCAGATAAGTACCATTTAATATGGTATTTTATGTAAACAAAGCAAAAATCAGAATTGAATATTCATTTCTGCTGATGATTGCATTTTCTGTTTTGCTAAAGAGCAGTAATATTGCGTTTGTTTTGTTGTTTTCTTCTATGCACGAAATCGGTCATTTAATTGCTCTTTTAATTTTCGGAGGAAGAGCAAAGGAGATTAATGTTTCTTTTTACGGAATAGGGCTGAAATATGATTACAGCTTTTCTTTCCTTAAAGAGCTTGTTCTCTTTTCGGCAGGAATAATAGTGAATTTGATATTATGCCTTTTGAACATAAACAGGAATATTAATTTATCACTTGCGTTAATTAATATGCTGCCTCTGTATCCTCTTGACGGAGGAAGGATATTAAAGCTGATTTTAAATAAGATGTTTTATCTTAATGTTTCCGATTATATATTTAAGACCGTTTCATTTATTGTTTTAGCCCTTTTGGTTTTATATTCGATATATGCTAAGAATTATTCATTGATTCTTATTATTATATACATCATTATATTTTCGCTGAATAACACATTTGAATAGGAAATAGTATGAAAAAAGAAGTTGAAAAGCTCTTGCAGTATGTTCAGAAACCTGCAAGATATACCGGCGGTGAATTAAACAGCGTTGTTAAGGATAAAAATGCTGTTTTGCTTCGTTATGCCTTTTGCTTTCCCGATATCTATGAAATAGGTATGAGCCATCTCGGTATGAAAATACTCTATGGAGTTGTTAATGAGCGTGAGGACGCCTGGTGCGAAAGAGTTTTTGCGCCCGACGACGATATGGAAGAGCTTATGAGGAAAAACAATGTTCCTTTATTTGCGCTTGAATCGGGCGATTATATCAAGGATTTTGATATGATTGGCTTCACTCTTCAATATGAGCTTTCATATTCAAATGTTCTTAATATGCTTGATTTAGCAGGTCTGCCGCTGTTTTCCAGGGACAGAGAGAGCTTAACTCCAATAGTTGCATTCGGCGGTCCCTGCACCTGCAATCCCGAGCCGATTTGCGAGTTTGCAGATATTATCTTTTTAGGTGAGGGTGAGGAAAGCACAAACGAGGTTCTTGATTTACTAAAGGAGTGCAAAGAAAAAGGCTGTTCAAAACACGAATTTCTTCTTAAAGCTAAGGATATAACTGGTATATATGTTCCGTCATTTTATGAGGACAGTTATTATGAAGACGGAACCTTAAAAGAGCTTAAAGCAACCTACGGTGCGCCCAAAAGCGTTAAAAAATCAATTATCAGCGATTTAAACAAGGTTTATTATCCAAAGGAATTTGTTGTTCCTTTCATTAATATTGTTCACGATAGAGCAGTTGAAGAAATTTTCAGAGGCTGTATAAGGGGCTGCCGTTTTTGCCAGGCAGGTTTTATATACCGTCCTATAAGGGAAAAGAGTGTTGAAAAAATCAACGAGCAGAGCAAGGCGCTTATTGAATCCACGGGATATGATGAGCTATCTTTGTGCTCTCTTTCAACCTCCGACCATTCAAATGTTAATGAAATGCTGACCTCTCTTATAGACTGGACGGTTAAGGATAAAATCAATCTTTCACTTCCAAGCCTTAGGGTAGATAATTTCTCTGACGAGCTTGTTGAAAAACTTAAGCTTGTTCGAAAAAGCGGGCTTACATTTGCCCCTGAAGCGGGAACTCAGAGACTCAGGGATGTTATCAATAAGAATGTAACAGAAGAAGAGGTTTTGAAGACCTGCACAAAGGCTTTTGATAACGGATGGACAAGCGTTAAGCTCTATTTTATGATGGGACTTCCAACCGAA
>CAMYWU010000126.1 GCA_947302895.1 uncultured Clostridia bacterium
CAATGCTCGCCGCAGCAAATTCAAAGGCGGCATCCTCCTCGAATGTTGCAGTTGACTATACCATAATCAAAAACGTTCATAAGCCGAACGGCGCTAAGTTCGGAATGGTTATCTATGACGATTATAAAACAGAGTATGTAACCCCGAATGAAGACGAGCTAAGCGCAATCAGGGAAATTGAATGAGGTGAAAAAATTGAGTAATGTTGCAATTGTTCTCGGCGCAGGAAGCGGAAGCCGAATGAAGATTGATAAGAGTAAGCTCCTTCTTGAAATCGGGGGAAAAACCGTTATTCAAAGAAGCGTTGAAGCCTTTCTTGATATTTCCGATATCGATGAGGTTATTGTAACCGTAAGAGAACAGGATATAGAAACCTTCAGCGAGCTTATTGCTGATGTAAGAGTATCATTTGTTATCGGCGGTGCAACAAGACAGGAAAGTGTTCGGGCGGCATTTGAAACAATTGATGAATGCGAGCTGATTATCATCCACGACGGCGCAAGACCGCTGATAAAGGCTGAGGATATTGAAAAAACAATCAGAGAAGCTAAGGAATACGGCGCAGCGGCAACGGGCGTTAAGGTTAAGGATACAATCAAAATTATTGATAAAGAGGGCTTTGTTGAAAGCACACCCGAAAGAAGCACTCTCTTCAGCGTCCAGACTCCGCAGATATTCAGCTATTACCTGTATAAAGAGGCGCTTGAAAAGGCTCTGAGCGAGGGCAAAGACTTTACAGACGATTGCCAGCTGCTCGAATTTGCAGGCCACAGGGTAAAAATGGTTGAAGGCTCTTACTCAAATATTAAAATAACAACAAAAGAGGATATCCCTCTTGCAGAAAGCTTATTAAAGTAATTACGAATTACGAGTTACGAATTACGAATTTCGGGTGGGCTTTGCCCACACCCGATTTTAGGGTTTATGCACTATGAAAAGGCGGTGAAATTATGAGAATTGGTCATGGATATGATGTTCATAAATTAGTTGAGGGCAGGCGATTGATAATCGGCGGAGTTGATATTCCGTACGAAAAGGGCTTGCTCGGTCATTCGGATGCGGATGTTTTGCTTCACGCAATTTCAGATGCTCTGCTCGGTGCTCTTGCGCTCGGGGATATCGGCGGTATGTTTCCCGATACGGATGAAAAATGGCGTGGTGCAGATTCTTTAAAGCTGCTTGAAGCAGTTGTTAAAAGAATTAATGAAAACGGCTACTATATTGAAAATATTGATTCAACCCTCATAGCTCAGAAACCCAAGATGAAGCCATATATTCAGCAGATGCGTGAGAATATTGCAGGCGCATGCGGTGTTGATGTTGATGCAGTAAGCGTTAAGGCAACAACCGAGGAAAAGCTCGGCTTCACAGGACGTGAAGAGGGAATTTCAGCGCACGCAGTAGTTCTTGTTGAAAAGAGATAGGAGAGCATATGATTACTTAACAAAAGGAATATTGCAAGCTGCATTTTCTGCTCGATGAAAAACAGATTTTCACCCTTGATGATACAACTCTTGCAGTTGGTATAGGGGAAAACAGCTTTTCAATGAGCCACGGCAGCTTTCGCATTCATGATACTATTCTGCATAAAACCGCAGTTGCGATTAAGGATATATTCCTTGATGGCAATAAAGCGGAGATTATAACCCGTTTCGGCAAGGTTTTTGTTGAAGCTGAGGATAGCAGGGTTAAGGTCTGGTTTGAAGGCTTTGATGAATATAACCGACTTTTTATTGCTCTTCCTGCATACGAAAACGAAAAGATATACGGCAGCGGCGAAATCTTTTCCGAGTTTAATATAATCGGCGAAAGGGCAAATGTCTGGGTTGCAGAGCATATAAACGCAATCCAGATTGCAAAAAAGCTTGCACGCCAGGTTGGCGGTATTAAAAATACACAGAGGAAGCAATCCTTCAAAAAATACGAAACCTATTATGCTCAGCCAACCTTTATTAGCTCAAGGAAGTATTATTTCCATTCATTAACGACGGCAAGGTCGTCATTCGATTTTACTGGCGAAAAATTCCACAGTCTGAAAATTGATGAAATAGCTCCGTTTTATATCGGAATATGCAATAGCTTTGAAGAGGTTATGCAGGGTATAACAGAGCTTGTCGGCCGTCAGCCCGAGCTTCCCGACTGGGTTTATGACGGACAGATAATTGCAACTCAGGGCGGTTCAAAAAGACTTCTTGAAGCAAATGATATTGCAAGGGATAAGGAGCTTGAAGCAAACGCCTTCTGGATTCAGGATTGGGAGGGCAGGCGAGTAACCGCCGCAGGAAAACAGCTCTTCTGGAACTGGGAATGGGATAAGGTTTTATATCCCGACCTTGATAAAATAATTCCTGCGCTTAATGCCGAGGGCAAAAAGGTTCTTGGCTATATCAATCCCTTCCTTGCTGTTGAAAAGCCGCTCTACCGTGTGGCAAGCGAAAAGGGATACTGCGTAAAGGACAAAGACGGCGAGGATTATCTTGTTACAATAACAACCTTCCCGGCTGCAATGGTTGATTTCACAAATCCTGAGGCGTACGAATGGATTAAGAATATAATCAAAAAGAATATGATTGAGTTCGGTTTTTCGGGATGGATGGCAGATTTTGGCGAATATCTGCCAACCGATTGTGTTCTTTTCAGCGGCGAAAATCCGGAGCTTGTTCATAATACCTGGCCTGCAATCTGGGCAAGGATAAACCGTGAAGCGCTTGAAGAAACGGGCAAGCTCGGCGAAATTATGTTTTTCACAAGAGCGGGCTTTTCCGATACCCCCCGTTATTCAACAATGATGTGGTGCGGCGATAACCATACCGATTTTTCAATTGATTTCGGTCTGCCGTCCGTTATTCCTGCAATGCTATCTCTTTCGGTTTGCGGTTTCGGTCTTTCTCACAGCGATATCGGCGGATATACCTCCTTCTTCAATTTAAGAAGAAGCGAAGAGCTTTATATGCGTTGGTGCGAAATGAATGCCTTTACCCCGATTATGAGAGGACACGAGGGACTCAATCCTGATTTAAACGCTCAGTTCGACAGCACAGAGGCTATTCTTTCCCACGGTGCAAAGATGGCGAAAATACATAAGGCGCTTAAACCGTATTTAAAGGATGCGGTTAAATATAATTCACAAACGGGTGTTGGCGTTATAAGACCTCTTTTCTTCTATTACGATGAGGAGCAGGCGTATAACGAATGCTATGAATATCTGCTCGGACGTGATATTCTTGTAGCTCCTGTTGTAACTCAGGGTGCAACCAAGCGCAGAGTTTATCTGCCCGAGGATGAATGGGTTCATTTATTCAGCGGAGAAGAGTACCACGGAGGAAGTTTTGATATAGAAGCGCCCATAGGCGAAATACCCGTATTTATCAGAAAAGAAAACAAAAAATTAATCAATATTTTAATGGAGGCTGCAAAATGAAATTCTTTTTAGACAGTGCAAAAATTGACGAAATCAGAGAGGCTTATGATACCTTTGGTATAGACGGTATCACAACCAATCCAAACCATATTATGAATTCGGGCAAGCCGTTTTATACGGTAATCGCAGAGCTTGCCGAGTTCGTAAAGGAAAAGGACATTGAGTGCTGGGAGAAATTTCCGATTTCAGTTGAAATCAATCCCCATCTCGACGATGTTGATGAAATGCTCGAAATGGGAACAAAAATTGCAGCAATGAGCAGTAGCTTTGTTATCAAAGTTCCATGCACACCCTCGGGAATTGAGGCTGCAAGAAAACTTGAACAAAAGGGAATAAGAACTAATCTTACACTTGTTTTTTCACCAACTCAGGCGCTTATTGCCGCTAAGAATAATTCACTCTTTGTTTCTCCGTTTATCGGATGGAAGGAAAACAGCGGCGAGGATTGCCGGAAGTATATTGATGATATTGTTAAGATTTATAAAAACTATGGCTTCTACGGCAAAACCGAAATTATCTGCGCCGCAGTAAGAAACGGCAAGCAGATTGTTGATTGTGCTGTTTCGGGAGCTGATATCGTTACAGCGGGTCTTGATGTTTATAAGGAAGCATTCTACCACCCATTCACCGATTACGGACTTAAGAAGTTTCAGGCGGCGTGGGATAAAACAATAACTGATTGAGCGAAGCGAGAAACACATTTGCGCCCCTTGCTAAAGGGGAGAGGGCCACGAAGTGGCGAGGGGATGTTCACCTATGGAGCGAAGCGACAAAGTGTGTTTTAAAAACGGATATTAATTATTGGTTGCCGATAGACTTTTGCCTGCTTCGCAGAGGTAACGACCATCCCACCACCGCTTCGCGGTCCCCCTCCCTTTGCAAGGGAGGCAAATAGGTTTGGTAATTGTATAGGCAACGACCATCCCTCCGACGGCTTCGCCGCCACCTTCCTTTACAAGGGAGGCAATAAGGAAAGGAGATTATATATGAAAATTGGATTTATAGGACTCGGAATTATGGGCGAGTCCATGTGTGAAAATATTGTAAAAAAACATGATGATAAGGTTTATTGTTCCGATTTGGTTAAGGCGCAGGTTGAAAAGCTTGAAGCCCTTGGCGCAATCGGATGTGAGAATAATACAGAGGTTGCAAAGAATGCTGACGTGATAATTTCAATGGTTCCGAAATCAGAGCATGTTAAGGCGCTTTATGAGGAGCTTTTGCCCTATATTGATGAAACAAAGATATGTATTGATATGAGCACGATTGACCCCAGCGTTTCCGTTGAGGTTGCAAATACTATTAAGGCAAAGGGTGCGCAGTTTGCAGATTGCCCCGTTGTTAACTCAAAGCCTGCGGCAATAACCGGAACTCTTGGCGTTCTTGCAGGCTGTGATGAGGAGCTTGTCCCCGTTATTGAGCCGATTTTAAAATATATGGG
>CAMYWU010000127.1 GCA_947302895.1 uncultured Clostridia bacterium
TATGAAACAATCCGTAAGGCACTCGGAAGTGCAGCAACAAAGAAGTTTGGCTCTCACGGTGTTGTTACAGCTAATGAAACTTATGATGACGCAACATTAAATGCATCAACTCTTACAAATTATGCAACATTTGCAGAGAACTACAGCGCACTTAAGGCGGCTATGGCAGACCTTAAGAACAATACTTACGGCAGCGGAGTTTCAGGCAATATAGCAACTGCTTACGGTCCGTCTTTCTTAAATGATTTCTATAGTATGGAATCGCTTTCTCAGGCAGCAACTCCGACAGTAGGTCAGCTTTCAAATCAGAACTATCTCGGAATCGGAGACCAGATAACTGTTGCATCAAGTGAAAGCACAATAGTTGGAACCGTTACTTATAAGGTTTATTATGATGTTAACAACACAAGCGGTGCTGCAGATGTTACAAATACATTTGCATACGGCGGCAGTGCTGATATTACAGTATTTCCCGATGCATCTCATAATAAGGCTATCGTAACAGCAGTCGGCGTTGATGAAGACGGCGCAACTAATATTGCAAGCCAGACGTACTATCGCATTCTTGATCCTTCATTCACGGGATATTATAATCCAACATTAGTTGCTATTCCTGCAGACGGAATACTGGATAGAGATGCTATTCTTCAGGCAGCTAAGAGCGCAACAAATGACGATTCTTCTATATCGCTCCAGTATAGCTACAACGGCGGCGAAAGCTGGACTGATACTGCAGACGGTCAGATTGATGCGTTCCAGATAAGCGGCGGCAAATATGCTTCTGTAAGCACTGTTACAATCAGAAGCGTTGTTAAGAGCGGCGGAAAGGTTGTAGCTCATTCCGAAACTGCTTCTGTAACTCTTGCTCGTCAGGCTGATTTCGGAATCTATATTGAATCCGCAGGAAGCACTGCAAAATTCTATGATAAAGATAATTCGGGCGCAGATAAAATTATTATCTATGATACCGAAAACTATAGCGACGATATTGTTTTCACACTTCAGGCAGACGGCGTTGCAGTAAGCGGCACAGGCGAAGATGTTGCAGGCTTATTCACCTATGATAAAACAAACGGCATTGACTTAACAGGCAACAGCAAGGCTGCTGAGGCAATTAACAATGCTGATTATGTAACAATCAAGGCTTATTCAAGAGATGTTAAGTCTGGCAATTATGATACATATGCAACTGCAACCTTCTATAACGAAGGCAAGTTTGATAAATTCCTTTATCATGAGTCCTTTAACGGAACCTCCGACGGTTCAACCTACACAACAAACGACTCAAGGGGCGTAAACATTGTTAAGGGCGACACCAATTCGGCAGGAACAACAATCAATAAGGTTGATAAAGCCGGTGACAAGCAGGGCTTTGCCAAGAGCGAAACAGGAACATACGCTGATATGAGAAAGAACGTTCTCAAGATTTCGGGCACAAACCAGCATATCAACGACGGCGGTAAGGAAGCATTTGCAGTTCTTTCAACAAACCCGCTTGCAAACGATTTAGCAAAGGTTTATGCAAAGGAAAACGGTGTAACAATTTCCTTCTGGAGATCGGTTCAGAACGGTACAGATACTAAGACTGACATTGAATCGGCTACCTTAAAGAGAAATGCTATTGCATTCAGAAGGTCTTCTTCCGCAGACCAGCGCGGTTACTTTATGATTGAATCAACGGGTAATTTGTCCTATGCTGAAACCGCAAGCAATTACTTTGATATTGTTCCCGGTGAATATGATGTAACTCAGAATTCACTCAGCAAAAACTCAGGCTATTGGCAGCATATTGCCGTAACAATCAACCCGAAGGCTGCAACCGTTGAAGAGGCAATTAATGTTTATATCGACGGTGTTCCTCATCCCGCAAGCACAAGCTATAGCCAGAATTATGATATTCCAACTTCGATTGATGCCTCCGGCGGTGAATATGCAGCAGCAAGCGATACTGTTGCAAAATCTATCGGCGATTTGCTTGATATGATTACATCTGATGATGTTTCATTCTGCCTCGGTCACGATAATCAGTGGCAGGGTCATACAGATGATCTTTATCTTGATGATATCAGAATCTATACCGAAGTTTTAACTCAGAAGGATATCTGGGATACCTATTACGATGATTTTTCAGATACAAATAATCTTGAAGGAAATAAATCTTCCGTAACCCATGACCCAACAACTATTTCGGTTTACAAGCTTAAGAGTGCTTCAAACGGTATGGCTGCAGGCTCACTCGTTGGTCAGGAATTTATCGATTACTACAATGTTCCTTCATCAAACTACACCGTTGAATACTATTCATACGGAACAGGCTTACAGATTTATCATTCAACCGATAATGTTAACTGGGAAATCGTTGGCGATTCTCAGGGAAGAGTAGCTTATCAAAGCCACGACCAGTTTGTTAAGGATAACGGAGACGGAACATGGTCGTCACTTGAATACCACACTGCTTTGAGCGAGGTTCTTACTTCAATCAGAAATGCCAGCGACTACAACAACAGCCAGAAGGGCGCAGGACATCTTGTTTGGGCTCCCCACGTTTCATATAACTTAACAACTAACAAATGGATGATGTATGTTGCAATCTCCTGTTGGAGCGGCGCAACCTCAGCTATCATTTCTATGGAAAGTGCTGATGGAACACCCGAACACTTCGTTGCAAGAGATTCCTCAAACAATCAGGCTTATAGTGTTATTGTTAAATCGTCAGGCAGACCGAATGCGATTGACGCCTGCACATATTATAAGCATAATCAAGACGGCAGCATTGATAAGGATACGCTTTATATGGCATACGGCGCATGGTCGCAGGGCGAAGCTAAAACCGAAGACCTCTGCACAATGCAGCTTAATGCAAACGGAACAGCTCAAAACGGCGGCAGCGCACCGGTAACTTATGCAAATGCAATGAGCGCAGAAGACGGAACAAGAATCTGCGCTTCACAGCCGAGCGAGCCCGATGGCGTAACCGGTGAGGGTGCGTTCATAACATACCATAACGGATACTATTATCTCTATGTTGCATACGGTGTAAACGATTATAACTATGTAACAAGAGTATTCCGTTCAACAAGCCCGACAGGACCTTTCGTTGACTATAACGGCGTTCAGGCAACAGATTCAAGCGCTGTACACGGAACTCAGATTATGGCTCCGCATTATGTAACAGGCGATAACTATATTTATATGTCAACAGGCCATGATTCAATCTATAAGGCTTTTAACAATGACGGCGAATTGATAACAATTCATTCCGCTCATGCCCGTCCTGTTTCAAATGAGGCAAACAGCTATAAAGAGCTTCCTGATTATGCTATGGTAACCCGTCAGATTGCTCTTGCAGGCAGCGTTACAATAACCCATGCAATGTTCTACACTCAGAGCGGCTGGGCAATCTCAATGCCTGAGCAGTTCAACGGAACTGATACTTCAAGAGGAATCACAGCTTATCAGCTTGACGGTAAGTATAAAGCTTCAACTCTTCATGATATTATTGATGAAGGTTTAAGTTATTCAGAAAAGGTTTATTCAAACAGCACGTTCTCAACGAACTGGGATTTCTCAAAGTATGTATACTTTGCTGCAAATGATGCAACCACAGGTGTTATCTACGGAACAGGCGACGGCTTCCTGCCGCTCGACTTAACATATGAGCTTTCATATGATACCGGAAATGCTGCAACAAGCACAACAACATATATCACCATTAAAAATGGCGATTCAACTGTTGCCGAAGGTGTTGTTGCAATGCATGACGGCAAACCCGAGCTCTCATACTTCAATATTGAGCAGGGCGATTTCGGCGGCGGAGTTGATACAAGAGCAAGCTCAACAGTTTGGTCTGTTAAGGTTGACGATCTTCCTGCTTACGCAGATTTCGAAGCTCTTGAAAAAGCTTATGCTGAAGGCGATAATCTTCTTAAGAGCCTCGACGGCAAAACTGCTCAGTACAACGCAACTTCTGTTCAGAATCTTATCGACAGACTTAGCGAAGGTAAGGAAGATGCAACAAGAAGCACTGCAAAGAAAAAGCTTGTTCCTGTTTCTTCACAGTCCTTAATAACAACTGAGGCAACCAATATTGCAAACGCTATTGCAGGTCTTACTCCTGCAACCTCAAGTGTTACAGAAGAAAACTTCAGCACCTTTGAGGCAGCTGTTAGCGCTATCAACAATATTGACCCCGATGCTTATGAGGAAATAAAGGATTCGGCTGCTCCGAGCGGACATATTGCAAGCGCAATTTCAACAGCAAATGCTCTTGTCAGCGACTCCGCTAAGACATACGAAAACGATTATACAATCAACGTTATTGATAATACTGCAACTCAGCAAACTGTTGATGATGCAGTTCAGACAATTCTTGATGCACTTACTTACTGCACAAAGAAATATGAAATAACTGCTGATGAAGGCGTAACCTCAATAGGAAGCAGAAAAGGAACATATGAGGACGGATATGCAACTTACGGAACGATTATGACCTTCAGAGCTGATTCGGAAGATACAGCTTGGTATCTTGAAGTAACTTCAAAAACATCTCATAAGAAGCCTGCTTTCTATAGCGCTGGAAAATCTATGACTGTTAAGACAACTGGTGATCTTGATGTTACAACTGAGACAAGAGAATCAGGAGAAAAGAAGATTAAGATTATCAGAAATTATGATAATAGCACTAACGAAAGACCTCCTGTTCAGTTTGTTGACTTCACTTCAACAAGCTCATACACACTTCCGGATACTGCAAATACACCTGCTATTGCATTCTATAGCTTTGACGGATACTATGTAAACGGAAATAAGTATAGTGCAGGTGCAACAGTAAGCGGCATTACAGAGG
>CAMYWU010000128.1 GCA_947302895.1 uncultured Clostridia bacterium
GTAATATATGCGTTGATATCACGCTCCATCTACTGAATTGAATCACAGAGCGTTTCAATCTCGTCGCCTGTTTCAATCTTAAGCTGGGAAATTGCAGAAACTTCATTCAGGGTTTCGCCCTTATCCTCAACAAAGTTTCTTGATGCCTCTGCAAGCTGATTTATCGGAGCAACAACTGCCCTGTCAACCCTCCTGAGAAGCGCCAATGTAAGGAAACCAACAGCAAGAAGAATTATTACGATAAGCGTTATAAAATACACAATTGCCTCGTTAACAACCTTGCCCATTGAAATATCAACGCCCACAAGAGCAACGGGATTGCCGTTTGCATCCCTTATAGGTCTCATACAGGAGCAAAGCCATCCGTCATCGGGATTATTTGAAACAAACGCAGGTATTCCGTTTTGAAGCTCCTGGCTTCCCTGTAACGAATCAGATACGGGACGAACAGTTCCAAGCTGATACTGCTCATCAGTATGGTCGGCATCAAAAATATAAGTAACACTATCGCCTTCGATAACCTGAATATAGATATATTCAATATCATTTCTGCCTTTGGACTGGTCTGAAAAAATGAAAAGAGTATTAAGCATCTGCTGATACTTTTCATCCTTAATCGCATTTGCTTTTTCATCATACTGAGTGCGATATGCTTCGTCGTTGTTATACTTCTCGTCATCATATCCAACAGCTTTGATTGCCTCATAATAGTGCACAATATCCTCAGCGCTCATCTCGGAAGCTGCGGTATCCGCAAGCTGCTCGGCAAGCAATTTATAATGGTTAAACATATTATAGCCGTAAAATGCTGCGCTGATAGAAACCGAGATGATGGAGAGAACTGCGGCAGCAGCCAGAACAACAGCCACCGTTTTTTTACGCAGTGATTTATTATGCTTTGCACTTTTGTTTTTCATAACACATACCAATCCTTTAAATCATTATCATATTTATATAAGGGTTGCTTATCTTTGAATTATAAATCAGATTTGAGATAGTTTTTTCGCCCTCATCGCATAAGCTTTCAGGCATATAGGCGCAAATCATATCCGTATTAAAGGCTTCGCAAAGGCAGGCGCCAATTGCTTTAAGCTGATTAACGCAAAGATTTGTTTCGTTAATAACAAGGGTATTATTTTCGGGATAAGCCATAAGAAAATAATCCTTGTTATCAATTTTCACGCCAAGCGTTTTTCCCAAATAATATTCGTTGTCCTCAATGCACCACTTAATATGCGCATTATCCCATTTAACATGGGGAACATCTGAAAACGCTTCTTCTCTCATTTTATTATATTCATCATCATAAAGCTCAAAGAATGAAAGCTCCTGTTTTTCTTTCGGTATAATCTCAACCGTTTTAAAGCTGAAAGCCATTACAAATCCAAACTTATCGTAATAGCTCAGAAGGCTTGAATTTGACGGCTTCAAAAACAGCGCCGTTCCTTCATTTTTCGCCTCTTTGGTTGCAGCCTTAATCAACTCTCCCATATATCCCTTTTTTCGATACTCGGGCAGAGTTCCCGTTGCATATATTAATCTTGCTCTCTGATGCTCGGCTTTGTTTTCAAAGGAAGCGTCAACAAGATGAAGCATACTTACGGGTTTTTCATTTACGAAGTACGCAAGAATTTTTATACGCTCAAAATTCTTATTGTAAAAAAGCTGTATGTATTCCTGGCTGTCCGAAAAGCATTGCTTCCATATTTCGCAAAGAGCAGGGATATCCTGTTTTTTTGCAAACCGTATGCCCTCGCCCATAGTTATTCCACCTCCACCGTAAGGGTGTTGAAGCTTGCATACTTGCGATAGAAAAACTCCTTTGATTTGCTCTTTACCATCTGTATGCCAAGCGATGCAAGATGCTCCTCGTCTTCATAATTCTGACCTATTCTCATTGCAAACGGATTGAAAGCATCGGCGTTATCACGGAAATGCATAACAACAGAGCCGTCTTTTTCAATACAGAGCGAAAGCATAATATATTCATCGCCCTTTTTGTTAAATGCATTTTCTATAATTGCCTGACAAACCTCTTCAATACACATCGTTATGGTTAGGGTTTTCTTCATATCAAGCTCATTTTCATCGCAGAATTCTTCTGTTTTGCTAAGCAATTCCGAAATATCGGAGGAATATACGTCAAGAAGATAGGTGAAAACCTTATCCGAAAATGAATGCTTTTTGAAAATAGCAATCGGCGCCCATATAAGAATTGAAAGAAGCTCGCATCCAACAAAGGAAAGCCAGAACCATTTTAAATTAAAATGTGAAAGAACGATTGCAAACCCTAAGAAGCAAATAAAGGTTCGCAGCTGATTAATAAAAAATACCATTCTTTCCCTTTTGATAGCCTGGAAGCAAGCGCTCCAGGTTATGCTTATGCCCGCAGGTATAACCGAAAGACAGTAAAACCTTATTGCAAGAGCAGCAGCATCAACAGCTCCGCCCTTAATTCCGAATAAAACGCATACCTGGGGGGCGAAAATTGCGAAGGCAACTGAAATAACGCCTCCGAAAATAAGACCGATTCTGATGCCGAGGTTCATAATACGCCTTATGGCGTCATCGTTTCGCTCTGCAAAAAATGTTCCGCTGAGGGGCTGAACAGTATCGCCGAGAGCGGTATAGATAGCAAGCGCAACATAGGAAACATTCTGAACAACATTTAATTGAGCAAGCGCATTCGAGCCTCCCAGGCGCAGAAGAATATTATTAACAACAATAAGCGCTATAAACTGGCCGATATAGCCAACGGAGGAGGACATTCCTGTTTTCAACGCAGAAAAAATTATTTTAAAATCGGGCTTAACAGGGCGAAAGCGAAGAATGGACCATTTTTTTGTGAAATGAATCATAAAAATGCAAACGCCAACCGCCTTGCCCAAAACGGTTGCAAAGATTGCGCCCTTAACATCGAGCTTGAAGCCCATAATAAATACTGCGCTTGCAACAACATCGGTAAGATAACCTATTGTATAGCCTGCGCTTGCAGTTTTTTCGCCGTCATCACAGCGAACGCAGTAATAAAGCAAAAAGAATAAAAAGGTCAGCGGAGCGCCAAGAAACATAATCTGGAGATATTCTTTTGTGTAGTTCCAAAGCTCGCTTCTCGGGCTTCCTGCACCCAATGCACGCAAAATATACGGCATGGCAAGAAAGCCAACAACCGCAACTATTATGCTAACAGCTATATCAATAATCAGCATTTGAGAAAATATATCAATGCCTTTTTTTGCGTTTCCCTTGCCGAGCGCCTGAGTGTATTTAACAGACGCACCAACAGCAATTCCGACATCAAGAACATTGTATATCATATAAACGGGTGCAACGAGCGACATTGTTGCAAGTCCGACCTTACCCAATCGGATACCAACAAACAACGCATCGGCAATATCACCGAGTGCCCAGCCCAATGCAGAAAAAATTGTTGGCAGAAAAAGCCGACGAAACATTTTGTCGGTGAAAGCTCTGCTTTTTAGAATTTCAGAATTATCAATCATTAATTAAACTGCCTTTCCAGATATGAATAAGCTCTTTCGGATGACGTGAAAGCTTATTGATTCGCAGTCCTTCAATACCTAAATCATCCTCACAGTCCACAGTTTTGACCTCCGGGGGCAGAGCGCTGTATGCGGACCATCTGATAAAGAAATCACAGCCCTTGCTCAAAACCTTGCAAAAGCACATATCAAATATTTCGGGCGTTATAAACGAGCCTGCAACATATGCGGTATCCTCGCCGTCCGCTGTGAATATCAATCCCCACATTGAAAGCTGAGAAAAATTCTCAAGCGCAAGCTGAGCAGCAGTTGTATCTGCAAGCCTGCCGTTGTTTAGCTCAGCCCATTTTTGATTAATTGCAAGTGCTCTTTGAACATTTTTGTCAGTAAGCGCCTCGGTTTTCCATTCATTTGCTTCCGAACGGCCCGAATTAATCCTGTGTCTGAGTCTTTTAAATGAGCTTCCCTTCAGCTCAATCTGTTCCTGCTTATCATACAGATAAATAAATTCATCACGGCATTCCGTAAATAAAAACTTCTTTGGATAAGCGTTTTCAAGGAAGCAAACATCTTCCTCGGTCAGCGAATACAAATCGGGATTCCCGTTTTGAAGAAGCAAATCGAGCAGCTTCTTTTTATCGCCGTCCTCGCCGCAGGGAAACAAATATGCATTTTCACCCTGTGCGCCGTTTTTAATTAAAAAGGCGTTGCCGAGAAAGCATATTTCATACTGCTCCTCAGTTTTCCAGGCAAAAAGCGAAGCAAAGGAATAAACATAAAGCGTATTCCCGAAAGTCCGGCGAATTTCTTCAACCCTGTCTCTGTGAGCTAAAGCTATTGGTTCAAAATTAAGACTTTGAGCCATACTGTTTTTATTACTCAATGTTGAGGATATCTGCAAATCCTGTGAAATCAAGGATTTCCATATTTGTATCGTTAACGTTTTTAACTACCATTCCGCCTTTTTTCGACATTCTTTTATGGAGAGAAAGCAAAAGGCGAAGTCCTGCTGAGGAGATATACTTCAAATCCTTCATATCGATTATAAGCTTTTCTGCATTATTAACATCCTCTTCAATTTCAGCTGTAACTGTGGGTGTTGTTGCAGTATCAAGCTTACCGTCGAGCGCAACTGTTAAAACTCCGTTTTCAAATGATCTTGTAATATTCATAATAATTCCTCCAAAAAATCTATTTTGATATTATATCATATCTAAATTATAATGTCATTATTTTTAGCGAATTTCGTACCGTTTTTTTTAAAATACCCGCCTCTTTTGCTTGATTATAGCAACAATCTATGCTAAA
>CAMYWU010000129.1 GCA_947302895.1 uncultured Clostridia bacterium
ATTCGAACCCCCGACCTTTCGCTTAGGAGGCGAACGCTCTAGCCTGCTGAGCTACTGAGACATATATTGAATACACGGGGGACGTTCCTCCGCAGACGGTGCGTCCCCCTGTATTCTCTAACATATTATATATAGCAAAGGCTTTTTTGTCAATTCATTCTTTATATATATTATAAGATATAACTTAAAATAACTAAATATTTTTATCCATTATATATGGTGAAAACATCACGTAAAAAGACATTTGTCTATAACAAAATACTTTACACATAGTTAAAAGTGTAAAACTAAAATGTTAATTTTTACCACCCACATATTGAAGAAGACAAGTTATCCGGGCGGGGAGCAACCAATATGTTGTGCAAATAAAACAAAACTATATCAAAAAGTTACAATTTGAAAGATTTTAAAAACCGCTTTGTTGAGAATTTACCAAAAATACGCTTTAACGCTTTATTGAACTAAATTGAGAAACCACAACATTTGGGTTCATTCGGGGCAAAGACACTAAAACGAAGGGAGCAACTTGTGCAATATTACTAAAAACTCAGGTTCAAATTTGTTGACATTTGCTGAGTTCGTGCTATAATGACCACGCTTTCGGGCAAGATATGGTGTATGGCACCAAATGAGTCCGAAGGAAAAGGAGTAAAGAAATGAGTAAGATAACAAATGCTGTGAAAGGTTTATCATCAAAAAAGATACTCGCAGCAGTGATTGCACTTGTTCTTATATTAACAGTATTCACATCAACAGTTTTCGCTGAGGTTCCGAAGCAGTACGAAGTTAAGATTGTTGACAGCGGCGTTGCAATGAAGGCAACAACCTCCAAGCTTCAGGTTGAAGATGTTCTTGAAAGCGCAGGAGTTGAGGTTGAAAGCGATGACCGTGTTGATTCAACAGATTTCGTTGCAGGCGAAGGCGGAAAAATCGTTATAAACAGATTAAACACAGTAAAAGTTGCATTTGCAGGAAACACCCAGAGCTATGATGTTTATTCATCAACAGTTGGCGAGGCGCTCAATGAGATTGGCGTAACTCTTGCAAAAACAGATAAAACAAACCATTCTCTCAGCAAAAGAGTTGAGGAAGGAATGAATATAAACATTCTTTCGGCAGCGTCCGTTTCCCTCAACAACGGAAATAAAACAGTTAAATATGCTATCACAAGAGGAACTGTTGCAGACCTTCTTGAGCTTGCAGGCGTAACTCTTTCAGGTGATGACTATACCGTTCCTGCTCTTAATCAGAAGCTTAAGGCAAATATGACGGTTAAGCTTTATAAAGTTGTATATAAGCAGGAAGTTAAAAAAGAAACAATTAAATACACAACCAAAAAGGTTAAGGATAAAACTCTTGCATCTGGTAAGAAAAAGGTTGCAACAAAGGGCGTAAACGGCGCAAAGAACGTAACATATAAGGTTAAATATGTTAACGGCAAGGCAAGCGGTAAGCAGAAGGTTTCTGAGGCTGTAACAAAGGCAGCTGTTCAGGAGGTTGTTAAGGTTGGAACAAAGAAAACAACCAAAAACGGTATTTCCGAGGGCCAGGTTATCAGCGGTAAGTATACTCATTACTGCGCTTGCGCAACCTGCAACGGCAATTCAAGAGGAATAACAACAAGCGGTAAGAAAATCCGCAACGGTATGAAGAATCCTTATTATGTTGCCTGCAACTGGCTTCCTCTCGGCTCGGTTATCAAGGTCGGAGGACAGAAATACACTGTTGTAGACAGAGGCGGCAGCGGTCTTTCAAGAAAGGGAAGAATTGATATATTCACTCCCGAAGGACATTCAGCCTGCTATAAATACGGAACAGGCAGCTGCAAAATCGAAATCGTTCGTTTAGGATGGTAACCAAAAACCCCTCACGCAATTGCGTGAGGGGTTTAATTATGAATTATAAATTATGAATGCCTACTCGCTATGCTCGGACAATTAGTTAACAAAACATTTGACTAATGGTTTATTAAATGTTATCATACCAAAGTTAAGAGGTTATACCCCTCATCCGTCAGCCTGCGGCTGCCACCTTCCCCCCAGGGGGAAGGCTTACAAGGAAGGTGATTTATATATGGATAATATGGTAAACACAAATTTCAAAAGAAAACTCCCGATTCCTCAGGAGATAAAGGAGCAGTTTCCGCTTTCAAAGGAAGCGTCTGCAATAAAAGAGGCTCGTGATAAAGAGATTGCCTCTGTTTTCAAGGGTGAGAGCGATAAATTTTTGCTTATAATCGGTCCTTGCTCTGCGGACAGAGCCGATTCCGTTCTTGATTATATCAATCGCCTTGCAGATGTTCAAAAAGAGGTTGAGGATAAAATCCTTATTATTCCCCGTATATATACCGGAAAGCCAAGAACAACGGGCGCAGGATATAAGGGTATGCTCCATCAGCCCGACCCTGATAAAAAGCCCGATATGCTTGAGGGTATTATTGCAATAAGAAATCTCCATAAGGATGCAATTGAGCAAACAGGCTTTGCGTGTGCGGATGAGATGCTCTATCCCGAAAACGCAAGATATCTTTCCGATTTGCTTTCGTATATCGCAGTTGGCGCAAGAAGCGTTGAAAACCAGGAACACCGCCTTGTTTCAAGCGGTCTTAATATTCCCGTTGGTATGAAAAACCCGACAAGCGGCGATTTTTCAATTATGCTCAACGCAATTAAAGCAGCCCAGAGCTCCCATACCTTCCTCTACCGTGGCTGGGAGGTTGAAAGCAAGGGCAACGAGCTTGCCCATGCAATTCTTCGTGGCAGCGTTGATAAGCACGGTATTAACCACCAGAACTATCACTATGAGGATTTAAGAATACTCTATGATTTGTACTGCGGCGGAGGTTTTGAAAATCCTGCTGTTATTATTGATACAAACCATTCAAATTCGGGCAAGAACTATCTTTCGCAGATAAGAATTGCCAAAGAGGTTATCCATTCAATTCATAACAATGATGATATTAAGAGTATGGTTAAGGGCTTTATGATTGAAAGCTATATCGAGGATGGCTGCCAGAAGATTGAAGACGGCGTTTACGGCAAATCGATAACCGACCCCTGTCTTGGCTGGGATAAGACCAAGGATTTGATTTACACTATTGCAGACAGACTTTAATATATGCAATACTAAAGAATAACCCCGGGAGTTTTTCTCCCGGGGAAGTTTTATGCCTTTTTCCAGATAAGCTTTGAAAGCTTTCCTGTAAGATAATCAAAGGTTATTGCCAAAGGTATTGTTGCCGCAATTGAAAGAATAACGAAAATGTATTTATGTCTGTCCGCAATTCCGAGCTGAACAAGAATAACCATCGGTATTCTCTGAAGAATGTAAATGCTGAATATATGCTCGCCAAACCATTTTAAAATATTGCTTTCAATATCGAATTTCATAGTGAGCATAACAACGCCGATTGTGAAGCAGCAAGCCCAGACGGTATATATCAGTAATCTGTCCCATCTGTGCAGGTAAGTAAACAGATAAACCGTCAGAAGCAGGGCAAATGCTGTAAAGAAAATGCCGTCGTTTTTCATAAGCACTTTTTCGATTACATCCTTGAAATAGGAATACCAGAAGCCAAGAACATAGAGCAATGCGGTATTGTACCAGAAGCGTTCCTTGTTTGAATATTTCAGCATAACAAAAACGAATGCCGCAGTAAGAGCTGTTAGTATTATAAGATAAACAAACTGCGCTTTTCTGTTTTTTATCCATTTAATTGCAAAGAAGGAAATGAAGGTTAAAATATAAAGAACAAAGGTAACGAAGATATACCAGCTTGAATTTAAAACTCCAACCCAACCGATAAGCGCAAGAAGCGCATTTTTTAATTCAAGCTTATTGCCGATTGCAAAGTTGAGTATGAAATAAAGAATAACTGCAATATCAAAATTAATAAGCAGGTTGGGGAAGCGCTTGAGCGGAATTGATTTAATATAAGCAAATTCACGCTTTTTAATCTGTTCCATAATTCCGAAGCCCGAATAAAACAGAAACATTGCAACAACCATTTGATTTAAGTGGTTTTGCATTGCAATATAGGGCTCATCATAAGCGCCGCCAAGCTCAAGATAGCTTTTTGCGTGGCTCAATAATATAAGGATAACAAAAATTCCCTTGATATTATTTGTTTTATCCCTTGAAATATAATCGGCGTTGAAGGCGCCCGCCTTCTGAGCCTTTGCCGATGAGAAAATTATCAGCAATAAAACAAGAACGAAGAAAATCATAATTCATCACCAAGGCTATTATACTATTTTATTCCTTTTTTGAAAAGGCTTTTTTCAGTATAACAGGATTATAAAAAAATAACGGCTTGTCGAAGCAAGCCGTTTGGTTTTTTGTTTAGCCAAGCTCTGCGAAGTACTTGATTGTTCTAACCATCTGTGAGGTGTATGAATTTTCGTTATCATACCAAGAAACAACCTGAACCTCGAACTTGTCGTCGCCAATGGGAAGAACCATTGTCTGAGTTGCGTCAAAGAGTGAGCCGTATCTCATACCAACGATATCCATTGAAACGATCTGGTCTGTGTTGTAGCCAAAGCTCTCGTTTGAAGCAGCCTTCATAGCAGCGTTGATGCCGTCTACTGAAACGTCTGCGCCCTTAACAACAGCTGTAAGGATTGTTGTTGAGCCTGTTGGAGTGGGAACTCTCTGAGCAGCGCCGATAAGCTTGCCGTTGAGCTCAGGAATAACAAGACCGATTGCCTTTGCAGCGCCTGTTGAGTTGGGAACGATGTTTGCAGCGCCTGCGCGTGCTCTTCTGAGGTCGCCCTTTCTGTGAGGACCGTCAAGGATCATCTGGTCGCCT
>CAMYWU010000130.1 GCA_947302895.1 uncultured Clostridia bacterium
GAACTCAAAGGTGCCGTTACTGCGCCATCTCAGGCTGCCTTCGCTTTTGGATTCTTTCTGAAGCATTTTTATCAATCTCCTTTAACTAAAAATCTACATAAAAAAGGCAGCCACCTTTTTGTAAAGATAGCTGCTCAATGACAGAATTTTCTATTTAATTAGTACCCCTTAAAGTACCCCTTATACCCAAAAAAGTACCCCAAATTCGTCGACTTGTACGGGGTTTGTATCGACTTGTATCGACCTTTTCAAAACACCGCAAATATAGTGATAGTGCGAAAAATGGCTAAAATAAAGGCGATAGAGGTGTTTTCCTCTATCGCTAAAAGGGTGGTGACCCGGACGGGAATTGAACCCGTGTTACCGCCGTGAAAGGGCGGTGTCTTAACCTCTTGACCACCGGGCCGTTGGTGGCTTTAACTGGATTCGAACCAGTGACACTTCGGGTATGAACCGAATGCTCTAGCCAACTGAGCTATAAAGCCGTTTGTTAAATGCAAGAAAAATTATATATTATTAGCCTTAAAAAGTCAACACTTTTTTTAATTAATTATTATAAGCACATTTGTTTGACATTTTGGGACGTTAATGGTACTATATTATAAGTTGTAAATATACTCTTTGAGAGGGATTATATATGAAGAAAATCAGCAAAAAACAGGCAGAGGTTTTCAATTTCATAAAGGGTTATATTGATGAAAACGGGGTTTCGCCTTCGGTCAGGGAAATTGCAAAGGCTGTTGATTTAACCTCGCCCTCAACTGTTCAGCACCACATTGTTTCGCTCATAGATAAGGGCTATCTTGAAAAGGGCGATGCAAACCAGAAGCGTACGCTTAAAATTGCAAAGCGCTCAAACACCGCTCAGTATGTTCCCCTTATCGGAACGGTTACGGCGGGAAATCCGATACTTGCAATTGAGAGCATTGAGGATTATATCCCCGCTCCCGTCAGCGGCTCAGCCGAGCATTTTGCGCTAAGGGTTCGGGGCGATTCAATGATAAATGCCGCTATTGAGGATGGCGATATTGTTATTGTTGAGAGAACTCCCGTTGCCGAAAACGGCGATATTGTTGTTGCGCTCATTGAGGATGAAGCAACGGTTAAGCGTTTTTATAAAGAAAACGGGCATTTTCGTTTACAGCCCGAAAACGATAGCTATGAGCCGATTATTGTTGATGAGCTTGCTGTTTTAGGAAAGATTACTGCTTTAATCAGGAATTATAATTAATAATTAGTTTATTGATAATTTCAAAGTATTCTTTTATAATGGAGCAAATAGGTGTTAGGTATTAGGTGTCAGGTTTTAGGTAATTATATAACGAAACCCTCACATCAACCTTAACGCTTATAATAAAAATGATATGGCATTTAATAATTTCAAAGAACTGATAGTTTGGCAAAAATCTATGAATCTTGTTACTGAGATTTATAAGTTGTTAAAATATTTGCCCAAAGAAGAAACATATGCGCTTTCAAGTCAAATGCGCCGTTCAGCTATATCTATTCCTTCTAATATTGCAGAAGGAAAACAAAGAGCAACAGCAAAGGACTATTCAAAATTCTTGTTAATAGCAAAAGGTTCTGCAGCAGAATTGGAAAAGCAGTTGATTATATGTATCAACCTTGAATACTTTTCAAAAGAGCAACTTGAATCGACTCTTAAACTATGTGAAGAGATACAAAAAATGCTGACTGCTTTGTCAGATAAAATTTTGCAAAGCGGTTCGGATAACAACTAAAACCTAAAACCTAAAAACTAAAACCTTAAAGGAGATTTAAATTATGTCAGAATGCACCCACGATTGCAGTACTTGCTCAAGCAACTGCAGCGAAAGAACAGAAAAACAAAGCTTCTTAGCAGAGGCTAATCAGTTTTCAAATATAAAGAAGGTTATCGGCGTTGTTTCGGGAAAGGGCGGCGTTGGCAAAAGCCTTGTTAGCTGTCTGCTTGCCGCAAAATGCCAGAAGGAAGGGCTTAAATGCGGAGTTCTTGATGCGGATATAACAGGTCCTTCCGTTCCAAAATCCTTCGGCGTTACAAAGAATGCCCTTCAGGATGAAACAGGCTTGCTTCCCAACATAAGCAAAAACGGAACAAAGGTTATGAGCATAAACCTTCTTCTTGAGGATGAAAACGCTCCCGTTGTTTGGAGAGGTCCTGTAATAAGCGGCGTTATCCAGCAGTTCTGGACGGATGTTAACTGGGGCGAGCTTGATTTCCTTTTTGTTGATATGCCTCCCGGAACGGGCGACGCTGCGCTTACTGTTTTCCAGTCGCTTCCCGTTGACGGAATTATTATCGTTTCAACACCTCAGGACCTTGTTAAGATGATTGTTAACAAGGCATATAATATGGCAAAGATGATGGATGTTCCCGTTCTTGGTCTTATCGAGAATATGAGCTACTATGAATGCCCCGATTGCGGCAAGAGAATAAATATTTTCGGAGAATCAAAAATCGATGAAACCGCAAAAGAGCTCGGACTTCCCGTTCTTGCAAAGCTTCCGATTAATCCCGAAAACGCAGCGCTTGTTGATGAGGGAAGAGTTGAGGATATCGAATGCGAAGAGCTTGACTCACTTGTTAGTGCACTTCAGATATTTTAGGAGGAAAAACCTATGCCAAAAAGAGAAGGATATATTTCCTGGGATGAATATTTTATGGGCGTTTCGCTGCTTGCTTCAATGCGCAGCAAGGACCCGAGCACCCAGGTTGGCGCTTGCATTGTTAATAACGATAACAAAATTATGTCCGTTGGCTACAATGGCTTCCCCCGTGGCTGCAGCGATGATGATTTCCCCTGGGAGCGCTCCGCCGAAAATGCAAACGAAACAAAATATCCCTTTGTTTGCCACGCAGAATTAAATGCAATATTAAATAGTAATGGAAATATCCTCCACGGATCCAGAATATACACAACGCTTTTCCCGTGCAATGAATGCGCCAAAGCGATAATACAGTCGGGCATAAAGTCGGTTATATATATTTCCGATAAATATGCCAACACTCCCGGAACTATCGCAAGCAAAAAAATGCTTGATGCCGCAGGGGTTAAATATACCCAGTTCAAGAGCGATAAAAAAATAACATTTTCCTTTAATGAAAGTGAAGTATAATGAACAATTCAACCAAAAAGCTGGATATTGATTTATATGATTTCGACCATACCTTAGTTCCCTTCGACAGCGGAACAGTGTTTTTCGTATACTGTATGATTCATTATCCCTGGTGTATTATTCTTCTTCCCATTATTGCAGTTGCGTTTATATTAATGCTTGTCGGTATTTTCAGCTTCACGCAATTTAAAAAGATATGCTACATATACATTCTTTTTATCCCAAAAGAAAAGGCAGTTAAAAAGTTCTGGGATAAATTTGAAAAATATGTTGAGCCCTGGTTCAGCGAAAGGGAAAGATACTGCGTTATCATCAGCGCAAGCCCCGATTTCTTTCTTGAGGAAATCGCAAAAAGGCTTAATTTTGATAAGCTGATTGCAACAAGGCATAATCCCAAAACGGGAATTATTATCGGCGAAAACTGCCGTGGAGAAGAAAAGGTTAGACGTCTTTTCGAGGAATTTGATGAAAACGAAATAAATATTGTTGATGTCTATTCGGATTCCCTTAAATATGATAAATATATTTTTGCTCTTGCAAACGGAAAATGCTTCCATATTGTTAAGGGCGAAAAAATTGAGTTTGATTATTCAGAAGTTTATAACGATTGAGGTTAAAAACAGTTAATGAAATACTTTTTAAGAGTTTTTATTGTTTTAGTTTTAGCTGCGGGAGTTGTTTTCGGCGTTTTTCGCTATACGAATCCCGAGGCTTTTTCAGGTAGCCAAAATTCAGGCTTAACAACTGTTTCAAAGCCTGCCGCAACCGAAAAAAACTCAAACAGGGTTTTGCTTGCTTCCCTTGAAGAAGAGGGCTTTTATCTGTATAAGGGCTCAAAGGGTGTGCTTTTAAAGCACGGCAAAAACGAGTTCACCTTCACAAACTGGAGCAAGCTTATTGACGCCGAGCCGCCTGAGCTGTTTTATTCCGATTTCAACAACGACGGCAAAAAGGAGCTTTTAATAAAAGCTGTAAGCGAGCAAAAGGAAAACGGCTCATTTATCTATGAACTTTATCTTCTTTTGCCCAAAACCGATAATCAGGGCAAGGAAGCCTTTGATGTTGCCCTTGCTTCAAGGACAACCTGGAACAGCATTCTTGATAACAACATTGTTGAAGAAATGCGCCAGCTTAAAAAGTGCAAAAAAATCATTCAGTTTTCTATGAATGCCAAGGACAAGCCCATATCATACGATAACGAAACGGGCATTGCCTTAAACGGCTATTCGGGTTATATTCGTGCTCTGCAGGATTCAAAGGGCAAATATTTAACAATTGAAAACTGGAGTAAGGGCGACGGAATATATTCCATCAGCAAGGATAATAAAATCCAAATTTCAATTGATATAAATATAAGCTATAAAAACAGCGATAAAAGCCAGAATGCAGGCAAGATTATTTTTGAGCTGTTTTTAAATGAGGAAAATAAATTCCAGGTAACACAGAAATCGATGGTTTTTGAAACCAAAGAGGAATACAAGGTTTCAGACCCTGCAACAGTTGCTCAGACAGGCTGGAACTTCACCGAAAACAACGAAAACAAAACCCCCGGCGCAAACGAGGTTATTCAGTGGATTAAGTATTCCCCCGAGTACAGCGCCGATACCTTCACCCAGACCAGGGATTATTCGGGCGAGATTTCGGATATAAGAAAAATCAAATCGATTTATCTGTGTGAAAGCTATGCCT